>JALOLX010000192.1 GCA_025455765.1 Flavobacteriales bacterium
CCTTCTCCGTCTCGATGCCCCGCTGGTTGAGGTAGAAGATCTGGTCCTCGCCGATCTTGCTCGTGGTGGCCTCGTGCTCCACCATGGCGGTCGGGTTCTCGCTCTCGATGTAGGGGAAGGTGTGCGCTCCGCAGCGGTCGCCGAGCAGGAGTGAATCGCACTGGCTGAAGTTGCGTGCCCCCTTCGCGCCCCGACCGATCTTCACCAGGCCGCGGTAGCTGTTGTTGCTGAGGCCGGCGCTGATGCCCTTGCTCACGATAGTGCTCTTCGTGCCCTTGCCGATGTGGACCATCTTGGTGCCGGTGTCGGCCTGCTGGCGGTTGTTGGTCACCGCTACGCTGTAGAACTCGCCGATGCTGTTGTCGCCTTTCAGCACGCAGCTGGGATACTTCCAGGTGATGGCGCTGCCGGTCTCCACCTGCGTCCAGCTGATCTTGCTGCGCTCGCCCAGGCAGAGGCCGCGCTTGGTGACGAAGTTGTAGATGCCGCCCTTGCCCTCCTTGTCGCCGGGGTACCAGTTCTGGACGGTGCTGTACTTGATCTCCGCGTCCTTCAGGGCCACCAGTTCCACCACGGCGGCGTGCAGCTGGTGCTCGTCGCGGATGGGGGCGGTGCAGCCTTCGAGGTAGCTCACGTACGCGCCCTCGTCGGCGATCAGCAGCGTGCGCTCGAACTGGCCGGTCATGGCCTCGTTGATGCGGAAGTAGGTGCTGAGCTCCATGGGGCAGCGCACGCCCGGTGGGATGTAGCAGAAGCTGCCGTCGCTGAACACGGCGCTGTTGAGCGCGGCGAAGTAGTTGTCCGTGCGCGGCACCACACTGCCGATGTACTTCTTCACCAGTTCGGGGTGCTCGTGCACGGCCTCGCTGAACGCGCAGAAGATGATGCCCTTCTCCTTCAGCGTCTCCTTGAAGGTGGTCTTCACGCTCACACTGTCGAACACCACGTCCACCGCTACGCCCACCAAGCGCTTCTGCTCTTCCAACGAGATGCCCAGCTTCTCGAAGGTCTTCACCAGCTCAGGGTCCGCCTCATCGAGGCTGTTGAGCGTGGGCTTCTTCTTCGGCGCGCTGTAGTAGTAGGCGTTCTGGTAGTCGATCTTGGGGTAGTGCACGTGTGCCCATTCGGGCTCCTCCATCTTCTGCCACAGGCGGAAGGCCTCCAGGCGCCATTCGAGCATCCAGTCGGGCTCGTTCTTCTTGGCGCTGATGAAGCGCACGATGTCCTCGTTCAGGCCCTTGGGCGCCTTCTCGCTCTCGATGTCCGTGACGAAGCCGTAGGCGTACTCCTTCTCGGTGACCTCGCGGAGGATATCGTCGGTGTCTTGTGCCATTTCGCTCAGGCTATTAGGGGGTAGGTAGACCCAGTGGGTCGACGCTACAGGTGCCTATCTGGGACGTTGGTTCCACAATCAAATACTGAAGCTTTCCCCGCAGCCACACGTCCGGTTGGCATTGGGGTTGATGAACTGGAAGCCTTTGCCGTTGAGGCCGCCGCTGAAATCTAGGGTGGTGCCGAGGAGGTACAGCAGGCTCTTCTTGTCCACCACCACCTTCACGCCGTTGTCCTCGAAGACCTTGTCGCCGTCCTTCAGTTCGTTATCGAAGTCCAGGTCGTACATGAGGCCGCTGCAACCGCCGCCTTTCACGCCTACGCGGACGAAATGCTCCGGCCCGCGGCCTTCCATCGTAAGCAGCTTGGTCACTTCGGACTTGGCGTTCTCAGAGACTTTGATCATGGCTCTGGTTCTTATTTAGAATCGGTCTAAACAAGAATGTAGTGCAAAGGTACGACGCGTCCGGTTCATGACAAACGCGTCACGGAACAACACCGGGCAGGCCGGGAAGTTCGTTCTACTCAGGCCCGGTAGCTTTGCGCATCCACCATGATCGAGAACTCCTCCCGCACCGAACTCTCCGCTTTGGGCGAATTCGGCCTGATCGAACGACTGGCCGCGATGGTCCAGCTGCAGCAGCCGTCCACCAAGAAGGGGATCGGTGATGATGCCGCCGTGATCGACCCCGACGGCATGCAGCAGGTGGTGACCACCGACATGCTGCTGGAAGGGGTCCACTTCGACCTGAGCTATGCGCCCCTGCGCCACCTGGGCTACAAGGCCATTGTAGTGAACCTGAGCGACGTGTACGCCATGAACGCCACGCCACGCCAGGTGATCGTGGCCCTGGGCCTCAGCAATCGCTTCCCGGTGGAGGCCGTTGACGAGCTCTATGAAGGCATGCTGCTGGCCTGCCGCAACTACGGCGTGGACCTGGTGGGGGGTGACACCTGCAGCAGCCGCAGCGGACTGGTGATCGCGGTGACGGCCATCGGTTCGGCGAAGCCGGAGGACATCGTGTACCGCAACGGCGCGAAGGACAAGGAACTCCTGGTGGTGAGCGGTGATCTGGGCGGTGCCTACATGGGCCTGCAGATCCTCGAACGCGAGAAGGCGGTGTTCACCGAGACCGGCGCTCAGCCTGACCTGGAAGGGCATGACTACATCCTGGAGCGCCAGTTGAAGCCCGAAGCGCGCAAGGACATCATCGAACTACTGCAAAAGCTGGAGGTGAAGCCGACGAGCATGATCGACATCAGCGATGGCCTGGCGAGCGAAGCCATCCATCTGGCTCGGGCCTCCGGTCTGGGTGTGCGCCTGTACGACGAGAAGCTCCCGATCGATCCCACCACGTACAGCACAGCGCGCGACTTCAACCTGGACCCGAGCATGTGCGCGCTGAACGGCGGAGAGGACTATGAGCTGCTGTTCACCATTGCACAAGCGGACTACGACAAGATCAAGGGCAACCCCAGCTTGACGGTGGTGGGCCACATGGTGGATGCCGCCAGCGGGTACCGGCTGGTGGACAAGCAGGGCGGCGAGCACGAGCTGAAGGCCCAAGGCTGGGATGCGTTCCTGCAGAAGAGCTGATCCACCATCTACGGTCCGGCGCGCACTCCGTCATGGCGTGTCGTAATGACCTCGGCGGTTGTGCGGCCTTGGATGCGGGCCTCCAGCCAGGCAGGCAGGTCCAGTTGTTCCAGCACCCCGCGCTCGTACGGATCCTGTTCCAACGCTGCGCATTGTGCGCGGGCCTCCTCCAGCAATGTGCGTTCCTCTGCTGGCTTGGCACAACGCGCGAGGTTCTTCACCAGCCCGGCGACCAGTTTGGCTGAGCGCACGGATAACGCGTGGGCCTTGAGGAAGCGCTCGGCGTTGCGCACGGCGTAGGGCAACAGGTCATGCTTGCCCTGCTCCAGGAGCAAGAGCAGGTAGAGCGACCGCGCCGCAAGCGATACATCATGACCGGCCTGACCGCGCAACTCGCCGATCAACGTGTTGGTCCACCGCAGGGCCTGAGCGGACCGCCCGAACAGGAAGTGCACATAGGCGATGAGGTACAGCAGTCCTGTGCGGCGCAACGGACCGATGCGATCGCCGTGCCGTAGCAGTCCGCGCTCCACGGCGGGCAGGAGTTCATCGGCGCGCTGCAGCGCACCCATGCTCAGGTGCAGGCTCAGCTCCAGGCTCATGCTGGTGGTGAAGAGCTTGAGCTCCAGGTCGTCGGTCTCGGCCATGTTCCAATCCGCAGGCACCTGCCGGAATTCCTTCAGGTAAGCCAGCGCTTCATCGCTCTGGCCCAGGGCAGCGCTGACGTAGGCCAGGTTGCCGAGCAGGGCCAGCATGAGGTTGGGCTCCTCGGCGAACCGTTCGCGCTCGGCCAACAGGAGCGTACGGTTGTGCAGCAGGTGTTCGCGGCATTGCACGGCATCGCCCAAGGCGAACGCTGCGGCGCTGCGCACGTGGTGGTGCAGAAAGCGCGGACGGATGGCGAGCGATGAAGGATCGGCGGTGAGCAGGGGATCGCCCAGCAGCTGCTGCACCTGTTGCCGCGCATCGGCATCGCGCACCTGGCCCTGGCGGTAGAGCTCCATGAACAGGTGGCTCTTGATGTGCCAGAGCCGGTCGGTATGGTCCAGGGTGGTGCGCAGTTCAGCAGCTTCGGCATTGATGCGCGCTACTTCGTCCTGGTCGGTGTGCGCATAGTTGTCGCGCTCCACCAGTCGGCGTTCCCATTGCAGGGCGGCGAGCAGCGCAGGTTGCCGATCGTATTGCCGGGCCAACCGGGTCACGCTGTGGGTCATCTTCAATGCGTCCTCGTACANNAGGACCGCTTCGTAGAGGCGCCGCTTGGTGACCGCGAAGCGATGGGTGAACGCCTCCCCCGCAAAGCGTTGCAGCAGGGCGGCTTCATCGTAGACAGGCATGGCCGCCACGGCATCGAAGAGCAACAGCTGGATGCTATGGCCAGGTCCGGACGTGCGGCCGACATGCAGCTTGAAGTAGCGCTTCTCGGTGCTGGTCATCGCGTAGATCAAGCGATGCAGATGGTCCTGACCGTGGTTGGCCATGGGGGTCGATACCTCTTGTTGTTCCGCCCTGCGGCGAAAGGCAGTGAGAAAGTAGGTGCCATCCTTGCAACCCTGCGCGCGTACGGCGAGGAACGGTGTGTTGGCGGGGGGGAAAGGTGATGCGGTCCGATCGTGCGACCTTCGCACCACGCATCATGGGAACGAACAGCGCCTTGCAGGAAGCCATCGCCACACGCTTGAGCGAGCACCTGCACCGACCGGTGGATGTGCATGCTCTGGACGCC
>JALOLX010000193.1 GCA_025455765.1 Flavobacteriales bacterium
CGTGGTGGCCCACCTCCAGGCCCAGATCGACCGCCTGAAGGCCGAGGGCCACACCGTGGAGCCGGTGGACGTGCCCTTGCTGGACCACCAAGTGCCCACCTACTACATCCTGGCCACGGCCGAGGCCAGCAGCAACCTGGCCCGCTACGACGGCGTCCATTTCGGCCACCGCAGCAGCCGCGCCACCAACGTGGAGGAGACCTACCGCTTCAGCCGCAGCGAAGGCTTCGGTCCCGAGGTGAAGCGCCGCATCCTGCTGGGCACCTTCGTGCTCAGCGCGGGCTACTACGACGCCTACTACGCCCAGGCCCAGCGCGTGCGCCGCATCCTGCGCGACCGCACCCTGGAGGCCACCGCCCGCTACGACCTGCTGCTGGGACCCACCTGCCCGTCCACCGCCTTCGCGCCCGGTTCGGTCACCGACCCCGTGGCCATGTACCTGCAGGACATCTTCACCGTGCAGGCCAACCTGGCGGGCACACCGGCCATCAGCCTGCCCACCGGCACGCACCCCAATGGCCGCCCCTTCGGCATCCAGCTGATGGCCGCGCCCTTCGCCGATACCAAGCTACTTGGCGCTGCTCAGCACCTGTTCTAAGACCTTCTTTTGATCAGGCTGCTCGCCTGGCATAGCTCGTTGCCCGGACCCGGCAACCATCCAGCCAAGGAACGTCTACATTACGTCCTCTACGTGGATCATGCGCATCAGCATAACTCTACTGTTCTGCCTCTCGGTCCTCACATCAATGGCCCAGTGGGGGCCGCCGACAACCGTTGCCAGGTCCGAACTGGTCGGAGGTGGTAACTTCATGACAGGTGATCTGGATGGGGATGGGGATTCCGATGTGATGGCGGTTGCCTATTTGGATCACCCTGAATTTAGGATCTATGCATACATGAATGAGGGTGCATTCCAATTCGGAGATCCAGAAGTTCCCTCTTTCCTTACAGGTTACGAACCAACGATCGATTTTGTCACGAATGGATTGTATCTCGTTGACGTAAACTCAGATGGCCTTGCAGATCTTGTTCAGGATGGTCCCGCATGGAGTAAGAACTTGGGTAATTTGCAGTTCGGGGATCCGCAGCCAATTGCCGATAATTACGATTTCACTTTTTGCGACCTGGATGGACAATATGGATTGGACCTGATCACCTTCAACCCGAGTGGGAATATCGGGTATTTCTATTACCACCAACTCGAGGATGGATCATTCACTCAACCTCAACAGATAACTACCCTCGGCGGTGGTCTATCTGATGGGATCCTCGGAGGGCCACGTTTTCTTCTGATGGACCTCAACGGTGACGGTATCAATGATCTGTTGTTCACTTCGCTGGAGCAGCCTGAAGTGGTCGGCCTTCAGGTGGCGACGGGGACGGCCCAAGGAGGTTTCAACGCACCACAATTGTATTACACGCTTGCAAGCGGACAGGGGGTCCGCGGCCTATCTGTTGCCGATCGTGACCCCACCAATGGTAATAACGGATTCAAACTGGATACTCAAGCTCCTTTACTGGATACTCAAGCTCCTTTCCAAACTATTTGGTTCGAGCCTACCACAGGACTCGACTACAACTCCAGCACCACTGTTATGACGCAGGGCTTCACGATCGACCTGAACGCTGATGGTGCACTGGACCACCTGAGTTTCGATGATGTAGATCTGGATGTTTCCATTCAATTGAACTCCGGGAGTGGTTCGTTCTTGGAGGCTGCACCCGTCACTAATGCCTATGTGGCCACTGGTCAGTTGCTGGCGGATATGGACGATGATGGTGATCTGGACGTATTGATCATTCAACCCGCAATTGATCGGGTGGCTGTCCTTGAGAACGATGGCTCAGGAACGTTGAACAACCGATATGAGGTGACCGCGGGAAGTGTGCCCAGGCCTAGCAACATCGAACTGGTGGACCTTGATTCCGATGGCGACCTCGACCTGCTCGCCGGAAACACTCAGGATATCCGTATGCTGCTGAACGACGGAACAGGAGCATTCAGCGCACCCATTCTCATAGATGAACCGAATCGGCAACGGTACGGTGTAGTGCATGGTGACATCGACCAGGATGGCGATATGGACCTTCTTTCCCTTGGATACTGGCTGGGTGTGGTCCTTTTCCGCCAAGACGGACAGGGACAGTTCACACGGATCGTATTAAGCGATGATCCAGGAATTGATCGGCCTCGTATTGCACAATTCATCGATACAGACCTCGACGGGGACCTGGACATTGTCGTCGCTCAAACCGAGTTGGAGGCATCCTTTCCCGATATCGAATGTGTGCTCATAGAGAATCTGGGGAACGGCTCCTTTGCTCCTGAAGTGGAACTCGGTGAAACAGGGGTGTTCCTATCGGAATGTTTGGTGATGGACATTAACGAAGATGGCCTCTTGGACCGCATTGGGGATATCAATGGCACCATCGGGGTTTACTTGAACAACGGCAGTTCCTTCGACGATCCGCTGCTCTTCACCGGCACCTTCGGCAAGCCCAAGTTGATCGTCGACCTGAACGGGGATGGACTCCTGGACATGATGGCTGAAGCAGAAGGCCTCCTGGTCCTTTGGCACGCAACAGCCTCAATGTCTTTCCAACCAGCCCAAACCGTGGACCTGGTCAATGAACTGATGTTCTCTGACCTGCGGGATGTGAACGACGATGGGCGTATTGATCTGGTACAGCTTGACGGACAGCAGGTCCTTCTGCGCACCTGTGGAGCCAATGGCCTGCTCAGCCAATCCATGGTGCTCTGGGACTTTATGGCCGAGGGCGACCCTTTCTGGCTGGACTATGCTCAGTTCGCTAGGGCAGGCGACGTGAATGGCGACGAAGAGGCGGAAATCCTCGTCGCTGTCGGGCAGAGCAGCCGGGTCGAACTCCTTACCAACCTGTCAAATTCCGGCTACCAGCTTAGTGGCCGCATCTTCCATGACCTCAATGGGGACCAGGTGTACCAGCCGGAGGAGTCACCTCTTCCCTGGGTGAACCTGCAAGTGGACCCGGACGCCAGCTCCCCCTTCACCACTGACAATGGCGTCTATACCGTCTACGCCACACCAGGCACTTACACGCTTCAACCGGCACTCGACCCGGAGCTCTGGACGGTGACCAGCGCGTCACCCCTTCAGGCCACCCTCGACGCTGGGGCGCCCGTAGCTACCGGGCTCGATTTTGCCATCGTTCCAGCACAGGACATCAGCCTGGTCACAGCGTCCATGGTACAGGGCAATGTGCCGTGCGGTGCCACCACCTTCCTTGCCCTGAACATTGCCAACGCCGGCACGCGCATCGAGCAGGGAACGGTCACACTACAACTGGCGCAGTTCGCCTCGTTCCAGAGCAGCGTACCGGCTCCCATTTCCATAGCAGGCAATACCATCACCTGGGCCTTTGAGGACCTCAACATCCAGGAGGTCCGTTCCATCACCGCGCTGGTGACCACGCCGACCATCGGGTCCATCGGTGACCAATGGAACCACGTGTTGCAAGTGGTGTCCGTAGATGATGGCGGAGGCGTCTTGAGCACCACCAACGCCACCCTTGGCGGGACCGTGACCTGCGCCTACGACCCCAACGACAAGCAGGTGCACCCCGCAGGCTATGGCGAAGCCGGGGCCATCGGCATGGACACCCCTTTCCTGGACTACACTATCCGCTTCCAGAACACCGGCACCGCACCGGCCTTCGACGTGGTGATCATGGATCAACTGGACCCAGATCTGGACCCCGAGCGCGTGGAGCTCCTGGGCTTTTCCCACACCCCCACCCAGGTGGCCATCACCGCCAATGGCAGCATCCAGTTCAAGTTCCTGGACATCATGCTCCCGGACAGCGCTACGGACCAACTCGGCAGCCAGGGATTCGTCCACTTCCGCATCCACCTGCGCGAGGGCCTGCCCCACCTCACCGCCATCCCCAACACCGCGGCCATCTACTTCGATCTCAACCCGCCCATCATCACCAACACCGTGTACAGCACCCTGGTGGACTGCAACACCTGGCAGCCCGAGCTGGTGGCCGACGGATATGGCGTGCTCCGCGCACCGGTCGGTGATCGGTACCAGTGGTTCCTCAACGGCGAACCCATCCCGGGCGCCGTGGCCGACACCATCCAACCCACCACCAACGGCAGCTACACCGTGGAGGTCACCAGCACCCTGGGATGCGTGGCCACCACACCAGCCATCATCTCCACCGATGTGCCGGACACCATGGCGGAAAACGGCTTCATCGTGGTACCCAACCCCTTTACACAGCATGCACGACTGATCGCCGACGAGACCCTTCCCAACGGGTCCACTGTGACCCTCGTTGACCGCATGGGACGTGAGGTCAACTCCTTCATTGGCAGTGGCTTGCAGACCTTGGATATGGACTGTGGGCAGGTGGCAGGAGGACTTTACATGGTGCGTATTGAAAGGCCGGGCCGCACACCGATCACCCAGCGCGTGGTGATCCAATAACGCTCCGTCCACACCCCCCTGTGGACGAGCCGCTGGCACAACATCGGCGGGAATGCTGCGTATAACGGGTAACTTCGGCTCCCCGAGAACACCATGGCAGCCCTCCGACCGCTCCTCCTCTCCGCCCTGCTGCTCCCGGCCCTGCTGCACGCGCAGTCCGGGCCCGACAGCGGTGCCGTGCAGCTGCTCGCCGACGACCCCGTGGTGCGGAGCCTCGACGACCTGGCCCGCGTGCCGTGGATCAAGCATTCCACCTTCACCACCGACACGGCCCACCACAACCTGCACGGCTTCGCCCCCGGCGAGGTGCCCCAGTGGCCCGATGCCGCCGTAGCCCAGCGCCTGGCCGAGCTGGACCCCACCACGCCCTTCAACCTGGGCTTCAACCCCGTGGTGCGCGCCTACGTGGACCTCTACGTAAGCCGCAAGCGCGAGATGAGCTCCCGCATGCTCGGCCTGGCCGAACTGTACTTCCCCGTCTTTGAGCAGTACCTGGACCGCCACGGCATGCCCTTGGAACTGAAGTACCTGGCCGTGGTGGAGAGCGCCCTGAACCCCGCCGCACGCAGCCGCGCCGGTGCCGTGGGCCTGTGGCAGTTCATGCTGCCCACCGGTAAGATGTACGGCCTGCAGGCCGATAGCTACATCGACGAGCGCCACGACCTCTACAAGAGCACCGAGGCCGCCTGCCGCTACCTGAAGTACCTGCACAGCATCTACGACAACTGGGAAATGGCCCTGGCCGCCTACAACTGCGGGCCCGGCAACGTGAACAAGGCCATCCGCCGCAGCGGGGGCGCCCGTGACTACTGGGCCATCTACGACCACCTGCCCCGCGAGACCCGCGGCTATGTGCCTGCCTTCATCGCTGTGAACTACCTCTTCGCCCACCACGCCGACCACAACATCTACCCGGTGGCGCCCAGCTACTGCGTACACGAGGTGGATACGGTGCAGGTGTGCTACCCGGTGGACCTGGCCCTGCTGGCCCAGCTGACCGGCGCCAATGCCGATGAACTGCGAGCCCTGAACCCCACCCTGAAGCAGGGCGTGCTGCCCTACGCCGCCAAGGAACCCGTGAGCCTGTACCTGCCTGCGGACATCGCCGGCACCGTGGTGGCCAACGAGGGCCTGGCCCGCACCGCACCTGCCCCTGCAGCGACCGCCACCGCCACCCCGGCGACACCGGCGGCCAGCACTTCGGCCGAGGCCGCACCGGCCACCCGCAGCGAGAAGCGCTACCACACCGTACGCCGGGGCGAATCGCTCGGGGTCATCGCCCAGCGCTATCGGCTTACGGTCACCCAGCTCAAGCGCATGAACGGCCTGAGCGGCACCACCATCCGCCCCGGCCAGAAGCTGGTGGTGGGCACCCGCACGGTGACCGCCGAAGCCCCGCCCGCACCCGCCCCGCGCTCCGAGGAAGCCTTCATCTACCACGTGGTGCAGCCGGGCGACACGCTATGGGACATCGCCAAGCGTTATCCAGGTGTAAGCGTGGACGACCTCAAGCGCCTCAATGAGGGGGTCACCGACCTGAAGGTGGGCGACCGCATCAAGGTGAGCAAGCAGGAGGGTTGATCCCCGCGCCCCAGCCCGCATGCGCTTGCCCCAGCCCGCTTCCCGCCCCTTCCGCGCCCTGCTGCGCCTGCTGCCCCTGGCCCTGCTGGTACACGCCTGCGATGAGGCACCCCAGCGCAAGCCCGCATCGGTGGGCGGCGACGGCGAAGTGCTCGTGGTGATGAACAAGGCCCACTGGGACGGTCCGCCGGGGGCCATGGTGCGCAGTGTGCTGGAGCAGGAGATGCCCCACATGACCCGTCCGGAGCCGCGCTTCACCGTGGCCCAGGTGGCGCCGGGGCAGTTCGCCTCGCTCCTCCAAGGGCACCACAGCGTCATCGTGGCCGTCATCAGCGGCGAGGCCGACAGTGTAGCCCTGCGCATCCAGCGCGATGTGCATGCCACCGGTCAGCTGCTGATGCAGGCCAGCGCCTACGACCCGCAGACCTGGATGGACCTCTTCCAGCGCCAGGCCGGCACGGTGGCCGAAGCCTTCGAGCAGCACCAGCGCAACCGCATCGCAGCGCGCGTGCGGGGCACACAGGACGAGGCGTTGGTGAGCAGTGTGCGCACCGCCATGGGTGTGGAGCTCACCATCCCCGGGGGCTACCGGGTGGTGGAGCAGACCCCGCGCTTCGCCTGGCTGCAGCGCGACCGGCTGGTACGGGGGGGTGGTCTGGAGCACAATGTGATCGAGGGCCTGCTGATCCACCGCCATCCGTACCGCAGCGACAGCACCTTCAGCGTGCCCTACCTGGTGGAGCTGCGCGATTCGGTGACGCGCGCCTTTGTGGAAGGGCCCGATCCCGGTTCGTACATGATCGTGCAGCGGGCCTTCGAGCAGCTGGACCTGATGCCCGGCGGACACGAAGCTGTGCTGGACGGCCGCTTCGCCTATGTGATGCACGGCCTTTACGGCATGGAGGGCGCCAAGATGGGCGGCCCCTTCGTCAGCCTCAGCACCCTCAACCCGGAGGGCACCGAGCTCATCACGGTGGAAGGCTTCGTCTATGCCCCGCAGTTCAACAAGCGGGAATACCT
>JALOLX010000194.1 GCA_025455765.1 Flavobacteriales bacterium
CGTGGCTGCGACCTGCTCTGGTGCAATGCCCGGGAGGTCGCCATCCCCTTTTACGAGCGCATGGGCTTCATCGGCAGGGGGCCGTTGTTCGACATACCCGGCATCGGGCCGCATCAGGTGATGCTTCGGCCGATCGATCGGGTCGGGTAGCTTCGCGCCATGCCTGTTCAGCATCGCTGGATCCTCGGGGCGCTGCTGGTGCTGGCGCTGGCGGTGCGACTGCCCTGGGTGGGTGCCACACAACTGGCGCATGACGAGCCCTTCACGGTCGTGATGGCCCACCGCGACCTTCCGGACCTCTTCGATCAACTGCGCCACGAGAACAATCCGCCGCTGCACTTCGTGCTGATGCATGCCTGGGTGAAGGTGGTCCCCTTGCAGCGGGAATGGCTGCGTCTGCCTTCGGTGCTCTTCGGCGTATTGCTCATCTGGCCACTGTTCCTGCTGGCCTGGCACAGCGGCGGAGTGCGTGTAGCGGTGTTCAGCAGCTTTATGGTGATCGCCAGCGGGCATCACCAGGCCTTCGCGCATGAAGTGCGGAGCTACACCCTGTTCGCCCTGCTCACGGCCACCGCCATGTGGCAAATGTGGCGCGCGGCGCATGGTGGTCGCCGTGCAGTGTGGTACCTCTTCGGCATCTACACACTGCTCGTGTACACGCACTTTCTTGGCTGGGTGGTGCTGGGCATGCAGGTGGTGCTGGTCCATGTTGCACAGCCCTGGCGTGCGGCGGCACGTGCGGTGCGCACAGCCTTCGTCGATACCCTGTTGGCCTATCTGCCCTATGGCCTCATCTTCTATGAGCGCCTTTCGGCCACTACCTCAGGAGGAACCTGGCTTACCGCGCCAGAGCCTGAAGAGCTCTACAACACCATCTGGCGGTGGAGCAATGCCCCGGTCCTCGCCGCACTGTTCATCGTGGTGCTGGTCGCAGGCACCTGGCGGGTGCGGGCACGAGGCATGCAACTGGCCATGGCCTGGACACTGGTGCCGTTGGCTGGGCTGTTCCTCATCTCCTACCACACACCACTCTTCCTGGACCGCTACCTGTTGTTCGCCGCGCCGGGTTTCGCTTGGTGGACGGGGCTTGCCTTGGCCGCACTGCTAGGGCCGATACGTTGGTCATGGGCGGCCATGGCGGTGCCCATCGTGGGCATGGCCTTCACCTTCGCCCCGTTCAACGCGCAACACGGTCATCCCGCCCGGGTGGTGGCGCAGGCCGAAGCATGGCGGGGCGATGGCGTCGTTGTGATCCAGCCCGGATGGTACAAGGATGCCTATGCCTGGCACCTGGATAGCACCCTGGTGCAACGACCGTACATCATTGACAGTCTGCTGGCCCAGCGCGGCATCTACCCTGCGGTGGACCTGCACAACCTCTACAGTGGCTGGCCGAGCGCCGATGTGCTGGTGCGGGTGGATGCGTGGGCGGACCTGGTGGACCCGGGCGGCTCTGTGCGGTGGGCCCTGGGCCGTCGTTACCCGACCATGGAACGGGTGGAAGCCGACCACAAGGTGTTCGTGGAACGGCATTCAGCCCCCTGAACGGCTCATCCCGTTCTTCAACCGCTCATGGAGATGACCGTGGGGATCTCCCGGCGGATGAGAACTTTACACCCCTAACCAACAACCCAGATGTCCATGCGACCCCTGATCGGTACGGCCTTGGTGGCCGGGATCACCCTGCTCAGCGCCTGTGGCAGTGGCGAAAGTGCCCCGGTGGCGGATGCTCCGGCCACCCCGCCGCCCACCATCCCCATGCGCGACTTCTTCAAGAACCCCGAGAAGGCCGGCTTCCGCATCAGCCCGGACGGCCAGTACTTCAGCTACCGGGCGCCGTGGAAGAACCGCATGAACATCTTCGTCCAGAAGATCGGAGACACCACCGCCACGCAGATCACCCAGGACACCGTGCGCGACATCGGCGGCTACTTCTGGAAGGGCGATCGCATCGTGTACAGCCGCGACATCAATGGCGATGAGAACTTCATCGTCTTCAGCGTGGGCATCGATGGCGCTGACGCCAAGCCGCTCACCCCCACCAAGGGCGTACGTGCCGGAACCTTGGACGACCTGCACAACATCCCGGGCATGGAGAAGCACATCATGGTGCAGATGAACCAGCGCGACCCCGGCATCTTCGACCCCTACCTCATCAACGTGGAGACCGGCGAAGCCAAGTCGCTGTACGACAACAAGGAGAACTACGAGAGCTGGATGACCGACCACAACGGGGTGATCCGCATCGCAACCCGCACCGAGGGCGTCACCAGCGTGTACTACCACCGCGCCAGCGACAAGGAGCCCTTCAAGGAGTTCATGCGCACCGATTTCAAGGACAGCTTCAGCCCGCTGTTCTTCACCTTCGACAACAAGAACCTTTACGCCAGCAGCAACCTCAACGGCCGCGACAAGAGCGCCATCGTGGAGTACGACATGGCCACTGGCAAGGAAGTGAAGGAACTGTTCGCCAACAAGGACAATGACGTGGACGGACTGGATTACAGCCGCAAGCGGAAGGTCCTCACCATGGTCACCTGGACCGGTGCCAAGAGCGAGCGTCACTTCCTGGACGACGAGACCAAAGCCATGTATGCCAAGATGGACGCGAAGTTCGCTGGGTATGAGACCTGGGTGTACGGTTCGGACGATAGCGAGACCAAGTCCATCGTGTGGGTGGGCAGCGACCGCATGCCGGGCAAGTACTACTTCTACGATGCCACTGCCGATAAGGTGGAGGAACTGGCCACGCTGTATCCCTGGTTGAACGAGAACGACCTGGCCGAGATGAAGCCCATCAGCTACAAGAGCCGTGATGGCCTTACGATCCATGGCTACCTCACCCTGCCCAAAGGGCGCGGCGAAAAGAACCTGCCTGTGGTGATGATGGTACACGGTGGTCCTTGGGCCCGCGACCAGTGGGGCTACGACCCTGAGGCGCAGTTCCTGGCCAACCGGGGCTATGCCGTGCTGCAGGTGAACTTCCGCGGAAGCACCGGCTATGGCCGCGATTTCTGGATGAAGAGCTTCAAGCAGTGGGGCAAGACCATGCAGGACGACGTGACCGATGGTGTGGAATGGTTGAAGGCCGAAGGCATCGCCGATCCCAAGCGCGTGGCCATCTACGGCGGCAGCTACGGCGGCTACGCCACACTGGCCGGTCTCGCCTTCACCCCCGACCTGTATGCCTGTGGGATCGACTACGTGGGCGTGAGCAACCTGTTCACCTTCCAGCGCACCATCCCGCCCTATTGGGGCCCCTGGCGTGAAGTATTGTACGAACAAGTGGGACACCCGGAGAAGGACAGCCTCCTGCTTGCCTCCGCCTCACCTGCACTGCACGCGGACAAGATCAAGGCGCCCCTGTTCGTGGCCCAGGGTGCGAACGACCCACGCGTTGTGAAAGCCGAGAGCGACCAGATGGTGGAAGCCTTGAAGAAGCTTGGAGTAACGGTTGACTACATGGTGAAGGACGACGAAGGACACGGCTTCCGAAACGAGGAGAACCGTTTCGAGTTCTACGAAGCCATGGAGAAATTCCTGGACCAGCACATTGGCAGCGGTGCGGCCAAGCCAGCACAGAGCTGAGCTGGGCATTGTTGACGGACAGGAACGGCGGCCTTTGGGTCGCCGTTCCTCGTTCTGGAACACCCTCAGGCACCGGAACAAAGGAACTTTACGTCGTGTTGATGTATGGGGCATTTTGGGTTTCCGGGAATGGTCGATGGAAGAACGATGCATTCCGCTGAAGGAGAACCGAAAGAGCCCTACCTTGCCGAACCTGCACGCACCATGGCACCGATCCGTCCGATCCTTTCATCCGCACTTTCCATCGCACTGAGCATCAGCGGCGTTGCCGTCCAAGCCCAGGTGCTGATCAACGAGGTGTGTGCCTCGAACTTGAACAGCTATGCGGATAACTATGGGGAGTTCGAGGATTGGGTGGAGTTGTACAATCCCGGTGCTGCTGCGGTGGACCTGGAAGGCTGGTGGATGAGCAACCGCAGCGGTAACCCCTTGAAGTGGCAGATCCCTGCGGGGGTGACCATTCCGGCTGGAGGACGTTTGGTGGTCATCTGCAGCAAGCGTAATGAAGTGGTGGGCACATGGGTGCATGCCAGCTTCAACCTGAACCAGACCGAGGAGGACCACGTGATGCT
>JALOLX010000195.1 GCA_025455765.1 Flavobacteriales bacterium
GGGCATGGGCGCAGGGGTGTGGGGTGCAGGAAAGCAACGTACCTTTCGGGCTTCCCGGCGCGAAGATGCGGAACCCGGGCAGGAAGGTGAAGCAGATGGCCAAGTCGAGCGGAGCGGAGACCCCCCTGATGCAGCAATACGCGCGCATCAAAGCCCAGTACCCGGATGCAGTGCTGCTGTTCCGCGTGGGCGATTTCTACGAGACCTTCGGGTCGGACGCCGTGCTGGTGTCCAAGGTGGTGGGCATCGTACTCACCAACCGCAACAATGGCGGTAGCGAGGTGGAACTTGCCGGGTTCCCTCACCATTCCTTGGAGACCTACCTGCCACGGCTGGTGCGCGCCGGTCTGCGCGTGGCGATCTGTGACCAGTTGGAGGACCCCAAAGCGGCGAAGGGCGTGGTGAAGCGAGGGGTCACCGAAGTGGTCACCCCTGGGGTGCACTTCAGCGAGCAGGTGCTCGATCAACGCAGCAACAATTGGCTGGGCGCCATCTGCGCGCACAACGGTCGCTATGGCATCGCCTTCCTTGATGTGACCACTGGTGATCTGTTGGTGGCCGAGGAGGAGCGCGAGCAGGTGGCCCGCTTGCTCGATGGCTATGCGCCAAAGGAGCTGCTCGTGCCCAAGGGCGCACGCGATGCATTCCTGCGTGACTGCCTCGATCGCCCGATCAGCTTCGGGCTTGACGAATGGGCCTTCACGGACGAGTTCGCCCGTGAGCGCCTGCTGCGCCAGTTCGGCACCACCTCGTTGAAGGGGTTCGGGGTGGAACACGTGCTGCTGGGGCAGCGGGCGGCCGGAGCTGTGCTGCACTACCTGGGCGAGACCCGTCACGACCGCATCGCACACATTCGCTCCATCGGCTTGATCCGACCGGGCGAACACATCGGACTGGACCGGTTCACTGTGCGCAACCTGGAGCTGGTGCAGCCGGTGAACGAAGGCGGTCGCACCCTGCTGCAGGCGATGGACCGCTGCGTGACCCCCATGGGCGCCCGGCTGTTGCGACGGTGGCTGGTGATGCCCTTGCTCGACCGCACTGCCATTGCCGACCGCGCCGACCGCGTGGAGGCCTTCCTGGCGCATGAGGACGTGGTGGCGCGCATCGGCGCTGAGCTGGAAGTGGTGCACGACCTGGAGCGCCTGGCCGCCAAGGCTGCCGCGGGCCGCATCAATCCGCGTGAACTGGTGCAGGTGATGAGCGCCTTGCTCGCCGCAGATCGCTTGCGCCAGGCACTGCTGGAAGCCTGCCCTGCGCTGGCACGGGCGGCACATGAGCTAGCACCCCCCCTCGCGGTAGCCCAGCGCATAGCCGATACCATTGAGCCGACGCCCCCCGTGGCCCTGCAGAAGGGTGGTGTGGTGCGCCCAGGTGTGCTGCCCGAGCTCGACGAACATCGCCACATCTCCACCCACGCCAAGGAACTGTTGCTGGGCCTGCAACAACGCGAGTCCGACCGCACCGGGATCACCTCGCTGAAGGTGGGCTTCAACAACGTCTTCGGCTACTACTTGGAAGTGCGCAACACCCACAAGGAGCGGGTGCCGGCCGAATGGGTGCGGAAGCAGACCCTGGTGAACGCCGAACGCTACGTCACCGACGAGCTGAAGCACCTGGAGGACCGCATCATGGGTGCCGAGGAACGCATCCTGGCCCTGGAGGAGGAAGCGTACCAGGCCGTGGTGCAGTTCGTGGTGGAGCACATTGCCGCCATCACCACCACCGCACAGGCACTGGCCGCGCTGGATGTGTTGCGCGGGTTCGCCTTGAACGCACGGCAATGGAACTACTGCCGGCCGGTGATGGATGAAGGCCATCGCCTTTCCATTGTGGATGGACGTCATCCCGTGATCGAGCAACAGTTGCCACCGGGCGAACCCTATGTGGCCAACGACCTTTTGCTCGACCCCGATGAACGGCAATTGATCATGATCACGGGGCCCAACATGAGCGGTAAGTCCGCGCTGTTGCGGCAGACCGCGCTCATTGTCATCATGGCGCAGGTGGGGAGCTACGTGCCGGCGCGTGCCGCCCAACTGGGGGTGGTGGACCGGGTGTTCACCCGCGTGGGCGCCTCGGACAACCTCAGCACCGGCGAGAGCACCTTCATGGTGGAGATGAACGAGACGGCCAGCATCCTCAACAACCTGAGCGACCGCAGCCTGGTATTGCTGGACGAGATCGGGCGGGGCACCAGCACCTACGACGGCATCTCCATCGCCTGGGCCATTGCCGAATACCTGCATGAACACAGTACGCGGCCATGTACGCTCTTCGCCACCCACTACCACGAGCTGAACGAGATGGCGGCCACCTTCCCGCGCATCCGCAATGCCAATGTGGCCGTGCGCGAGGCCGATGGCAGGGTGCACTTCCTGCGCAAGCTGGTGCCCGGCGGCAGCGACCGCAGCTTTGGCATCCATGTGGCCCAGATGGCCGGCATGCCCGCACCGGTGCTGGCCCGCGCCCGCAAGGTGCTCGCCCACCTGGAAGCCAGTCATGCCGGCGATCTGGGCGCCCCCGCAGATGACGGGCCCACTGGAGCACGCCATGGCAAGGACCTGGGGCAATTGGGCCGGGAGATGCAATTGAGCTTCTTCCAACTGGATGATCCCGTGCTGGACCGTATCCGCACAGAGATCGGTGCCATCGACATCGATACGCTCACGCCGGTGGAAGCGCTGTTGAAGCTCAACGAGATCAAGCGCTTGGTGCGGGATAGCGCTGCCGTGGCCAAATAAGCAGGGCATGACAGCCCCATCCGCGTTCCGTTCGGCCTGGCTTCGCCATCGCAGCGACCTCTTTCTGGCAACGATCGTGTTGCTGGCCTACTGGCCGCTGGTGCTCGGATGGGCCACCATCCCTTACGGCGATGCGCAGGACTGTTGGTTACCATGGCGCGGGTTGATCGCCTCGATCCTGCACGATGGATCACTTCCGCAGTGGAACCTGTGGCAGCAGATGGGCTATCCGCTCCATGCCGACCTGCAGGGACCGGCGTGGTACATCGAGGCCATCACGCTGGGAGGTACCATCGGTATGGGGCCAGCAGTGCAGCAGGGTCTCTACCTGGCTTACCTCATCATCGGTGCCTGGGGGATGCGCCGGTGGGTGGAAGGGCTGGGTGCCTCCTCCTCCGGTGCGGTGTTGGCTGCTGCGGCTTATGCCCTGTCCAGCTTCTTCACAAGCCACGCCATGCACCAGTTCGCCATCATCAGTGGGGCCTGGCTGCCGTGGTGCCTATGGGCTGTGCAGCAGCTCATGGCCCAGCCTGATTGGCGTTCGGCAGTGCGGCTCGCGCTGTTCGCTACGCTGCAGCTCACCGGCGGCAACCATGGCCTGCTCATCCTTGCGGGTTATCCATTGCTGGTGCTGGTCATCGGTGATCTGTGGCGTATGCGGAACGATGGCATACTCACCCGCGCCCGGCTGCGCTGGGGAATGGCAGCGGCCTTTATCACACTGCTCCTTTCAGCGGGTACCTTCCACGCGGTGGTAGAGGCTGCCCAGTACGTGGGCCGCCTGAATGGGCTGGGGCTGGAACAGGCCGAGGTGAACCCCTTCACTTGCGCAGCGATCCCCAGCGTGGTGTTCCCGTGGATCGCCACGCAAGGCAGCGAACTGCTGGGTACCGACCCCACCATGTCCAACGCCTACCTTGGAGGGATCGCAGGTGCGCTGGTCCTCGCTGGCTTGCTAAAGGTGCGGCGTTACCCTGGAATGCTGGCGCTCACCGTGGTCGCCATCCCCATGTTGTTGGCATCCTTCGGCAGTGCCACCCCGGTCCATGGCTGGATGTGGTCCAGTGTGCCCGGTATGGACCTCTTCCGGTTCCCCGGCTATTTCTTGTATCCAGTGCTCCTTGCGCTCATACCGCTGGCAGCAGTAGGGTATGACGCCTTGGAAGAGCGGCTGCCGCGCTGGCTGGCAGTGTGCGTGCTGGTGCTGGTCGCAGTGTGGGCGTTCACCACGGGTCCGTCGTCGGTGTCCTGGACAGCATTGTATGACCTGTTCCAAAGCGGCGCCTTGAACGTCATTCGGCCGCAAGAGGGCATGGTCCGCGCACTGGTGATCGGAATTGTGGTGGTGGCGGCGCTCACCCTTCTGCTGGCCAGGCGCCGTTGGCTGCTCCCGTT
>JALOLX010000196.1 GCA_025455765.1 Flavobacteriales bacterium
CCGTTCACGCTCGATGTGAAGGGCAACCCCACCATCGCACACAGCCCGTTGGCCTTGCCTGTTGCATGGACCGATAGTGGCAACCCGGCGGCCGACGGCTGGAACCTGGTGAGCAACCCGCTGCCATCGCCCATCGATTTCGAGGCCATTGCACTGGGGGCGGATGTGGCCAATGGGTACTGGCTCTTCGACCCGGCCACGGGCAACACCCAATGCTGGAGCAACGGTGTGGGAACAGGTGCAGCGAACGGCATCCTGCAGAGCAGCCAGGGCTTCTGGCTGAAGGCCACAGGACCCGCAGTGACCACCACGGTGGACGAGAGCGCCAAGGTGCTTGCAGGAGCGGGCGGCGCGTTCGGTGGTGATCAGGAAGTACAGCTGCCGATCATGCGCATCCACCTTACGGGTGCGATGAACAGCTTCGCCGATGAAGTGGTGGTGGTCTTCGATGAAGGCACCCCCGCGTTCGATCCCATCGATGCTCCACAGTTCGTCTTCGCCCATCCGCAGGCCCCGCAGATCGCAGCGCGTAGCACGGACGGTGTCAGTCTCTCCATCGACTTTTATGGTGGCTATGATGCGGCCGTTACCATCCCGCTGCTGCTGAACGCCGCGGTATCCGGCACCTATACGGTCACCTCCGAAATGACCGGTGATCATGCGCTGAGTTGCATGAGCATCGAGGACCTGATCACCGGTGCTGTGGTGCCCTTCGGGAATGGCTCCAGCTACACCTTCACGCTGGACGCCAACGCTGACCCCGGTACGCCGCGTCTGCTGCTGCACGCATCGGCACCTCTGGCCATGGACCTCGTTCCAGCGACCTGCTTCGGAACATCCACAGGCAGTGCTGCGATCAATGTGGGTGATGGCCCGGTGGACTTCGCCTGGACCTCCCCAGATGGAGCCCAGCATACGATGCCTGCTGTTTCCGGTATCGTATCGTTGGATGGGCTTCCCGCTGGTGCGTACGCATTCACCGTATCCACTGGTACGGCGTGCGGCGATCTGCAGGGAGCGTTCACCATCGACCAGCCCTTCGCCATGGAAGCGACCAGCAGCGGATCGGGCACGAGCTGTGCGACAAGCGCGGATGGTACCGTGCAGGTGGATGTATTGGGTGGGGTCGCTCCCTACACCTTCCTCTGGTCGAACGGTACCACGGGATCGCAATTGATCGGAGCGGCAGGCGCCTATGAAGTGCTGATCACCGATGCGAACGGATGCACGCTGACCGCGCAAGCGTTGACCATCGAAGCCGGCCAGGGGCCCATCGCTTTCATTACTGCTGCGAGCAACGCCCTGGTCAACGAAGCGGTGATCTTCAGCGCTGCTTCGGAAGGTGCTACCGCCTGGGAATGGTCCTTCGGTGACGGGGCGGTATCCGTGGAGGAGGTGGCCGTACACAGCTACGCTCAGCCGGGCACCTACACCGTTGAGCTTACCGTTCATGATGGCAATTGCTCGAACACCACCTCCCATGTGGTGCTGGTGGAGTCCAACACCGCAGTAGCTGACCTTGCTTCGAGCACGGTGCGTGCCTGGGTGCGCGACCGGGAGATCCTCGTCGATCATCCTGTTGCCTCCGCGAACGTTCGCGTGGAGGTGTACGATGCCGGTGGCCGCCTCCTGGTCGATCAAGTGAGCTCAGGATCCGCGGGACGTACGGTGGTCCGTTCGGTGGAAGGGACCGGCATCTATACCCTGCGCATCACCCTGGATGAACGCATCCACACAGCGCGTGTGCTCCTTGCGCAATGACCGCACGGATCTGATCGGAACAGTTGCGGGGTGCTCGAAAGGGCACCCCGCCTTCGTTCTGCCTCTTCATGGACCGAAGGACAACGATACCCGCTACCTTCACACCCGCTACCGACCATGTCATACCTCCGTCCGCTCCTGCTGCTCCTGCTCGTGGCCTTCACCGGCTGCCTCACCATTGAAGAACAGTACACCTTCAAGAAGGACGGCAGCGGCACCATGACCTACGTGGTGGACATGAGCGAGATGGGCGAAATGATGGACGGACTCAGCAAGGTGACCAAGGAAGCCGGCGGCAGCGACGAGCCTGTGATGGAACTGGACGAGGAAGCGGCAGCGCTCAAGGGCCTGCCCGGCATCAGCAAGGTGAAGGTGAGCAAGGGGAAGGAGTGGGTGCGTTCGGTCACCTTCCGCTTCAAGGACATCACCGCGCTCAATGCGGCCCTCAACGTGCTCATGCCGGATAGCACGGGTGAACAGCACACCTTCTTCGCGTGGGAGGGCAACACGCTCGTTCGGCGCAACAACCGCTTCGCCAGCGAGCTCGGCCAGAGCATGGGTGACATGGGCAGGGGCGAGGAGGATGCGGCCGACGGCGGTGAAGGCATGGACCTGGGCCTGCTCCTCGGTTCGATGAAATACAAGTACAGCTTCAAGTTCGCCAATGCGATCACCGGTACCACCAGCGAAGAAGGGGTGGAGCAGGAGCGCAAGGGCACCAAGGAAGTGTTCTGGAACACCGATTGGTCCGTCATCGCCAAGAACGACAAGGCCCTTGACCTGCGCATCGACCTGGATCGCTGAACCCGCCATGGAACATCTGTTGGAGACCGCCATCCGCCTGGCCGCCAAAGTGCACAAGGGCCAAACGGACCGCTTCGGGAAGCCCTACATCCTGCACGTGATGCGCGTGATGATGCGCGGCCACGACTTCGACGAACAGGTGCTCGGTGCCCTGCACGATGTGTTGGAACGCTCCGACCTCACCATGGCCGACCTGGAGAAGAAGGGCTTCTCACCGCGTGTGCTCAAGGCCCTGGGCCACATCACCCGCATCCCCGAGGAGACCTACGAACAGTACATCGATCGCGTGGTGCAGGACAGCCTGGCCATCCGCGTGAAGATCCACGACCTGGCCGACAAGATGGACCTCTTGCATGTGGAGCAGCTCGACCCCAGCGACCTCAAGCGCTACAACAAGCAGCTCACTGCGTACCACCGCATGAAGCGCATGGTGGAGGAGGCCAAGGCCAACATGCCGCTCGTGCCCGTCGCGCCCCGCGCATAGGTCCGAAGCAGCGTTCGCACATCCGGGGCGCGGTTATCTTCGCCGTCATCAACCCCGCACCATGCGTCACCTTCTTCCCGTTCTGCTCAGCCTGCCGCTTTGGGTGGCCTGTGGCAGTGACCCTGGCACCGCCACCACCACTCCCGCGGACAGCACTGCCGTGGCCGATAGCTTCCATTGGGAGACCGAACAGTTCGCCGATATCCGCATCCTCCGCTACCAGGTGCCCGGTTGGGAGCAGCTCAGCCTGCAACAAAAGCAGCTGTGCTACTACCTCAACATGGCAGGCCTCGCTGGCCGTGACATCATCTGGGACCAGAACTACCGCCACAACCTGAAGATCCGCCGCGCACTGGAGACCATCCTCGCCAGCGACAAGGGCACCCGTACCGGCGCGGACTGGGACAACTTCCTCACCTACGCCAAGCAGGTCTTCTTCAGCAACGGCATCCACCACCACTACAGCAACGACAAGCACCAGCCCGCCTTCGCGCAGGCCTACTTCGAGCAGCTGTTGAAGGACTGTGGCGGAAGCCTGGCACCCGACGCCCTCGCCGCCATGTTCGACCCCACCATCGATGCCAAGAAGGTGAGCCTCGACAAGGACAAGGATCCCGTGCTCGCCAGTGCGGTGAACTTCTACGGCGATGACATCAACGCCAAGGAGGTGGAGCAGTTCTACGCCGCCATGGAACGCCCCAACGATGCCCAGCCCCTCAGCTACGGCCTCAACAGCAAGCTCATCCGCGGCAAGGACGGCAAGCTCATGGAGCAGGTGTACAAGGTGGATGGCCTCTATGGTCCTGCGCTGGCGGAGAGCGTCAAATGGCTGGAGAAGGCCCTGACCGTGGCGGAGACGCCTGAGCAGCGCACAGCCCTCGAACTGTTGATCCAGTACTACCGCACCGGCGACCTCAAGACCTGGGACGACTTCAATGTGGCCTGGGTGAAGGACACCAAGAGCACGGTGGACTATATCCTCGGCTTCGTGGAGGTGTACAACGACCCGTTGGGCAAGCGTGGCAGCTACGAGGCCATCGTGGAGGTGAACGATCCGGAGGCCACCAAGAACATGGCCTGCTGCGCCCAGCACGCCCGTGGGGGTGAACCTGCCCAACGCCAACTGGATCCGCACGGCGCACGGCAGCAAGAGCGTGAGCCTCGGCAACATCAGCGAGGCCTACGAGAAGAGCGCCGGAGCCAGCAGCCTGGAGGTGTTCTGCCACGATGCTGAAGAGGTCGAACGCGCCAAGGAGCATGGATCGCTCGCAGGCAAGCTGCACACCGCCCTGCACGAAGTGGTGGGCCATGCCAGCGGACAGCTCGAACCCGGTGTGGGCGAGACGGATGCCACGCTGAAGACCTACGCCAGCACCTTGGAGGAAGGC
>JALOLX010000197.1 GCA_025455765.1 Flavobacteriales bacterium
GGTAGTTGTTGGCCATCGGCAGCTCCAGCACACTGATGGGGCCTTCCGCCGTGGGAAAGTCGCACACATGCAGCGCGAACAGGTTGCGGATGGCGCCCGCGTTGGCCTTGCGCAAACTGTCCGTGGCCAGTCCCGACGGCCAGAGGTGCTGCCCACTGAAGGACGTGATGCGGGTCTGCAGCTCGTCGCTCACCCCGGCCGCCTGCAATCCGGAGCGGATGCTCGCGTCGTTGGCCGCATCGGGGTTCAGCAGCAGCGCCGAAGGATCGATCAGGCGCACCTGCTGCTGGCCCCATGAAGCGAACGACAGGGTCAACAGGAGGGAGAGGGGGAAAAGGGTGCGCACGTACATGCCTGTTCATACGGCGGCCCACGCGAAAGGTTACGCGGCCGGGCCGCATGACCCGTGGTGAACGAACTTTGGCGCCCATCCACTGTTCTTTCCCCATGCACTTCACCACGTTTCCGCTGGCCTTGTCCAGCCTGTTGTTCATCAGCTGCTTCAACTCCGTGCAGGTGGCTCCGGCCCCCGCCCCCAACGCCACCAACCCCATGGCCACCTTCCACGCCCTCTCCGCCAACGACATCAATGGCAACCCGGTACAGATGTCCCAGTTCGCCGGTAAGAAGTTGCTGGTGGTGAACACCGCCAGTGAATGTGGCTACACGCCGCAGTACAAGCAGCTGCAGGAGCTCTATGAGGCCTACAAGGACAAGGGTCTTGTGGTGATCGGCTTCCCCTGCAATGACTTCGGTGGTCAGGAGCCCGGCACCGCCCAGGAGATCGAACAGTTCTGCCAGAAGAACTACGGGGTGACCTTCCCGCTGATGGAGAAGGTGCGCATCAAGGGCAACGATCCTTCACCGGTGTACAAGTGGCTCACCCGCAAGGCCGAGAACGGCGTGCTGGATGCGGATGTGAAGTGGAACTTCCACAAGTTCCTGATCAACGAGCAAGGCCACTTGGTGAAGGTGCTCGGCAGCGGCATTGAACCGGGCGACGAAGAGATCGTGTCCTGGTTGAACGGCTGATCGGATCCCCTGCCGCACCTTTGTGGCATGTCCGCCGCGCCCTCCCACGCTCCTGTCGCCGTCGATCTGCTCTGCATCACCGCCCATCCCGATGATGTGGAGATCAGCATGGGTGGAACGGTGCTGCACCACGTGGCCAACGGCCATACGGTGGGCCTGGTAGAACTGACGGCCGGTGAACTGGGCACCCGCGGCAGTGCCGCCCTCAGGGCACAGGAGGCCGAAGCGGCCCGCCGGGTGCTCGGTGCGGCGTTCCGCTACCAACTGGGGTTGCCCGATGGCTTCTTCCGCCCCGACCGCGATGCCCTGCTCGCCGTGGTGGCCGCCATCCGCAGGCATCGGCCCCGTGTGCTGCTGACCAATGCCGTCCAGGACCGCCATCCCGATCATGGCCGTGCCGCGTCGCTGGTGGCCGAAGCGGCCTTCCTCAGTGGCCTGCGCCGCGTGGAACTGAGCGGTGCCGATGCCGACCTGCCCGTTTGGCGCCCGAACACCGTGCTGCACACCGTTCAGGACCGCTGGATCGAACCCGATCTGGTGGTGGACATCACGCCTTACTGGGAGAAGAAGTTGGAGGCATTGCGCTGCTTCGGGTCCCAGTTCCACGACCCGAAGAGCACCGAACCCGTGAGCCCCATCTCCACCCCGGAGTTCATGCCCTTCCTGGAAGGACGCATGCGGGAGTTCGGGCGCTACCTCAACGTGGCCTACGCCGAAGGGTATACCGTGGTGCGCGCGCTTGGCATCGACGACCTCACCGCTCTGCGCTGATCACCGCCGTCTGATCCGCTGCCACAGCACCGCCAATGCCGCGCTGTCGCTTGCCGTGGGCAACAGGTCGCTCCAGCGGGCGCCACTGTGCTTCCGGAAGCCCCACCATTGGTAGAGCAACGATGCGCTGTACGCCAGGCTGGCACTGAGCGCGGCACCCAGCAGGCCCCAGCGCGGCACCGCCCATGTGGCCACCACCAGGGTCACCACCGCGCCGATGCCCGAGCTCACCGCGTTGCGCGCCACCTGACCGGCGCCGCTGAGGTAATGGCTCAAGGCCTGCGAGGCCGACATGGCCAGCAGACCAGGGGTCAACACCAACAGGATGCCGTGAAGCCCCTTGATCTCGGGCCCGAAGAGCGTCTGATAGACCGCCGTGGGCAGCGCCAGCAGCACCAGCACGGCCAACGCCGTAGCCACCAAGGAGGCTTTCAAGGCGGCCATCGTCACCGCGCGCTCACGGGTGGCGTCGGCCGCGTTGCTCACCCGGGTGTACAACACCAGGCCGATGCTCTTCGGCACCAGCCAGCTGCCCTCTGCCAACTGGGTGCTCACCGAGTAGATGCCCAGTCCAGCCAGGCCCACCCAGCGCTCAATGAGCAGGTAGGCGTAGCGGTAATTGAGCAGTTGCAACGCGTTGGCCGCCTGTGCCGATAGCCCCTGCCGGAACAGGTCGCGCCAAAGGCTGGTGCGGTCACGCACCGTACCACCGGCTGGCCCCACCGACAGGACGCCGGAAAGCACCAGCACCACGCCATTGGAGAGGTACGCCGCATGCACGTGGTCCATGACCTCCGCACCGCCCTGACCCAACAGCACCAGGAACGCCGCCGCCTGCAACGCTGCCTGCAGAATGAGCAGTCCGTTGTGCGCTGCGATCCGCTGCCGACCGAGGATGAGGCCGAGGTGCAGGTTGACACCTCCCTGCAGCGTGGCGATCACGGCCACCGCAGTGTACCACGGCGCCGGCACCAGACCGGTGGCACGCAGCACCACATAGCCGACCAGGCCGGTGAGCAGGGTCCAGAGATAGCCGGGCCAGCGCAGGGCTTCGGTGCCATGGCGCGGGGTGAGGTAGACCGCACCTCCGCCTGATACCACGTTGTTCACCAGCAGCACCAGGGCCGTGCCCAGCACGATGAGGCTGATGAGGCCCAGGCCTTCGGCACCGAGGTACCGCCCGGCGGTCATCACCACCACCAGGTTGAGCAAGGTCACCAACACCCGGGTGCCTACCGTGCCGAGTACGGAACGGATCATCGGTCCTTGCTGCGTCGTTTGCGGCGCTGCTTGGCGCGTTCTTTTGCCTGCTCCACATGCAGCGGGGTGATGTGGCGCATGCCGTCCACCAAGGTGACCCCGCCAACGGCCGCCACCGTGCGAGTGCCATGCGGGTACTGACTGCTGCGATAAGGGCCGATGCTGCGCTCAGCCACTTCATCAAAGACCTGCGGATCGAGGGCCAGCACCCGGTGCAGCACCACGTGCGGACGGTAAGGGTCGCTGAGGTCCAGGCCGGGCCGCCACAGCGTTCCCTGGTGAACGAAGGGGGTCCCTCCCGGTCGCGCACCATCGATGCCCACCCGCACCGGGTTCAGTGCATGGGGGATGTACGGGCCCTCCAACCGATCGGCGTGGAACACCAACAAGCCTTCATCGGGCAGGTCCTTGCCACAACCGAACAGCCACCAGCGCCCTGCGTGCTCCACAAGGCTCGGCGCATGCAACGCGGCGTTCCACAGCTCGGCCACAGGCGCGCTGGTATCCAACGAAGGGTCCAGCCGGTGCAGCCACGTGCGGTCCTGTTCCTTGTTGACGACCACGAAATAGATGGCGTCGTCGTGCTGTACGGTGAAGGGATAATGCAGGTCCTGGGCCAGCTCCAGAATGGCACGCGAGCGCTTCAAGACGTTGTCCTGCTTGGGACGCACCCGCGAGATCGACCAGCTGCCGTCCTTATGGCCCTTGGCGTAGAGCACGTTCAGCTCGCCTTCGCCATCGGTGATGCCGAAGGGCTCAATGCGTTGTGAACCGAGGTCGGGGGGCGGCAGCCAGCGCACATTAAGGCTGGGCCGCTCTTCCAGCAGGTGGTGGATGGGCTGCGGAAGGACGCCGATGTTCCATTCCACCTCGTGATGCACCTTGCGACGCGCTCCGGTGAGCAGCGGCCACAAGCGCTGCATGCGCATCCATACGCCCGGTGCCTCCACCTCAGGGGCCGTGCGTTCCACCTGACGTTGGGGGGTGTGAGCGGTGCGCAACTGCGTTACCAGCCAATGGGTGGCGGCGTTGAGCAGACCGCGGATGCGTTCGGGTTGATGGAG
>JALOLX010000198.1 GCA_025455765.1 Flavobacteriales bacterium
GGTGAAGCAGGTGAGCGCATTGGCAATGCTGGCTTCATCGGTGAAGGGCACCCGGCAGTGGAATTCCCGGTCCTGCCAGCGCAGGGTCAGCATCGTGCTGCCTCCTTCCCGCCGCTCGGCCAAGCACTTCAGATCTGCTGCATCGGAGCCTGCGCGTGACCAAGAACGGTGAAGGGGTGCAGCTGGCCACTGTAGTGCTGTCTTCGGAAGAGCATCGAGCGGACCGATCCAAGTATTCACGCCTGTGAAGAGCGTGGCTTTCTCGCGGGCCTTGGCAGTGGGGTCGTTCAAGTGGCGGAAACCCTCGTCATCTCGTCATGGGCATCACCGAGCATGGTGAGTACGCCGATGGTGGGCTGTATGATGTCCCTCAAAGCCGCCATTTCGCCGGGCTTGCTGATGCCCGCTTCGAACAAGCCGAGCGTATGTTGCGGGCCGATGCGCAGCACGCTGAGCGGCACACCGACCTGGCTGTTATAGCTGCCCGGACTGCGCACGATGTGTTCCTCGCGCTGCAGCAGCTGCCACAGCCACTCCTTCACCACGGTCTTACCGTTACTTCCTGTGATGCCGATCACAGGGATCTGGAAGTGGCTACGATGATGTGCAGCGAAGCGTTGCAGTGCACGGAGCGTATCCGGTACGGCGATAATGCAGGCATCTGGTCGTGCCACAGCATGCTCACTGTTGACCAGGAAGCAGCGTACACCTTGCCGTGAAAGCGCCTCGATGTAGGTATGGCCGTCGTGTCGGGGACCGGCAATGGCCACGAACAACGTGCGCTCGCCGCCGGTGTTGCTGCGCGAGTCGATGGAGATGCGGTCCACGCTCCAATGGGCGGCATCCACCGGCCCGATGAGGGTGCCACCCACTGCGTCGGCGATGGCCTGCAGGGTATAGGGTGTGCCGATCATGCCGTGGTGGATGCAGCGTTGCGCGCGGCCGTGAAGCAGCTTCGGCACAGGGGCTGATAGCTGTCGGTCTCACCCAGCAGCACCAGTTCCTTGCTCGCGGTGGTGCGGTGGCTGAAGGTGGCCAGTTCACCGCAGCGCACGCAGATGGCGTGGACCTTGGTGACGTACTCGGCCATGGCCATCAGCCGGGGCATGGGGCCGAAGGGGCGGCCCTGAAAATCCATGTCGAGTCCGGCGGCGATCACACGCACACCCATGTTGGCCAGTTCGGTACACACATCGGGTAGGCCATCGTCGAAGAACTGCGCTTCATCGATGCCCACCACTTCGATGTCGCTGGCGAGCAGGAGCAGGTTACTGCTGCTGGGCACGGGTGTGCTTCGGATGGCGGTGGCATCGTGGCTCACCACATCGCTTTCGGCATAGCGGGTGTCCACACTGGGCTTGAAGATCTCCACGCGTTGTTTGGCGAATTCCGCTCGGCGCATGCGGCGGATGAGCTCTTCCGTCTTGCCGCTGAACATGCTGCCACAGATGACCTCCACCCAGCCTTTTCGGCGGGCGCGGCTGGCGGTGGTCTCCAGGAACATGGGGCTGGCGTGGGCCTTGCTTGGAACGCTTCTTGCAGGGCGTCGCGAAAATAGGGATCTTCGCGTTCGAGCTTGTAGCAAAGCTGTTGCCCATGGGGAACGACAAGGCCTTCCGGAACATGAACGAACTGCTGGCCGCATTGAGCCAGGCCGAACGCGAACTCGCCTCAGGAACGCTGGGCGTTGAGGGCCTGGAAGTGGCGTGTGCCGACGCACGCGAGCTCTACGAACGCTTGGTGGTATTGCGCCACAAGGCCCGTGAAGCGGTGGTCGCGCCGGTGGCGAAACCCGCTACCGTACCAAAGGAACCTGTTCCCACTGTGGTGAAGGAACCCGCTCCAGAACCCACAGCCATCCGCCTCGATACACGTCCGCCGGAAGTATCCCCGCGCCAGGTATCGTTGATCGAAGCGATCGAAGCCACCGAAGCCACCGGACCGGAAAAGCCAGCTCCGGTAGCGGCCCCAACACCGAAGCCATCCCCCGCAGCCAAGCCCACCCCGGCACCCAAGTCGACCGCAGCTGCCGATGCGAAGAAAGGGGCACCCACCCTGGCCGAGAAGCTGGAGCACGCTGCCATTCCCGACCTCGCCAAGGCCATCTCCCTCAGCCATAAGTTCTGGTTCGTTGCTGAGTTGTTCAATGGCGACCGCATCACCTACGACAAGACCATTGATCTGTTGAACAGCATGTCCGACGGTGCCGCGGCGCAGGACCATTTGGAGCGCGAAGTGCTGGCAAAGCTGCGCAAGCCGGCCGATCCAGAGGCGCTCGCCACCTTCACCGAATTGCTCAAACGCCGCTACGCATGAAGCTCGGAATGATCGCTGGCCTGGTGGTGTGGACCATCACGTTAAAGGCCCAGGACGATGCACAGGTTCTGGCGCGTGGGCGTGCACATGTGGATGCACTCACCTCGCCGGCGTTCCATGGGCGGGGCTATGTGAACAATGGTCAGGCCATCGCGGCGGAGTACATCGCTGGCGAGTTCAAGCGCATGGGCCTGCAGCCGGTGAAGGCCGACTATTTCCAGCCGTTCGCCTTCAATGTGAATAGCTTTCCGGATAGCATCGGGGTGCAGGTGGACGGGCAATTCCTTCGGCCTGGTATCGACTACCTGGTCCATCCGGCCAGTGGCAGTGCAGAAGGGCGCTTTGAGCTGGTACACCTTACTGCCGCCGACCTGTTCAGCGCAGAGCGGAAGGCCATGTCCCTCGGTGTGGTGGCCGGCAAGGCTGCGGTACTTCACTGGCCCGCCACGAAGAACACGGACAGCCTGGCCCGGTTCGCTCAGTTGGAAGAAGAATTGATGCATTACGTACCGGTGGTGAAGGTCGTGCGTGGAAAGCTCACGTGGAGCGTAGCGCAAGATGCACGGCCCTATCCGCTGGTGGAAGTGATGGACGGCTTGGTGAGCGACAGCAGCGCAGTGCTCGACCTGCAGGTGCGCAACCGCATGCTGGCCCGAAATCCGGCGCGCAATGTGTTGGGCATGGTGAAGGGCAAGAGCAAAAGTTGGGTCATCATCAGTGCACATTATGACCATCTTGGTAGGATGGGGCCGGATGCGCTCTTCCCGGGCGCTAATGACAACGCCAGTGGTGTGGCCATGATGCTGGAGTTGGCGCAGTGGTTCAGCACGCACCCGCCCAAGCATAACCTGCTCTTTGTGGCCTTTGCGGGTGAGGAGGCGGGTCTGGTGGGCAGTGAGTGGTTCGCCGTGGACCGCCCGATCGACCTGAGCAAGGTGAAGTTGATGCTCAACCTTGACATTCTTGGCACCGGTGATGATGGCATCATGGCGGTGAACGCCACCGTGGCACAGGAGCATTATGCCCGGTTGGTGGACGTGAACTTCAAGGGTCGCTTCGTGAACGAGGTGCGTGCACGTGGGCCGGCCTGCAACAGCGATCATTGTCCGCTGGTGAAGCGCGGTGTGCCTGCGTTGTTCCTCTACACGCTCGGAGGTGCAGCGCATTACCACGATGTCAACGACACCGGGGCATCCCTCACGCTCAAGGCCTTTGCGCCGATCCATGCCCTGCTGCGCACGTTCATCGCCAAGGTGAAGTGACCCGCACCATGTCGGCCACGCGCTCCGCCCTCACCTTGGTGCCCACGCCCATCGGCAACCTGGACGACATCACCCTGCGCGCCGTGCAGGTGCTGCGCGAGGTGGACGGGGTGATCGCGGAGGACACACGCGTCACCGGTAGATTGTTGCAGCACCTGGGCTTCAGCAAGCCCTTGATCCCCTTCCACAGCAACAACGAACACCGCATGGTGGACCAGTTGGTGGGCAGGTTGCGCGGCGGCGAGCGGTTCGCATTGGTGAGCGACGCCGGTACTCCGGCCATCAGCGATCCGGGCTTCCTGCTGGTGCGCGCCGCCATTGCAGCCGGCGTGAGCGTGGAGTGTCTGCCTGGTGCCACAGCCTTTGTGCCCGCGTTGGTGAACAGCGGGTTGCCCTGCGAGCGCTTCGTGTTCGAGGGCTTCCTTCCCCCGAAGAAGGGCCGTCGCACACGACTTGGCGAGCTGGCGCGCGACGCCCGGACCATCGTTCTCTACGAGAGCCCCCACCGCATGGTGCGCACCTTGGCGGAGCTGGCGGAGGTGTTCGGTGCCGACCGCAGGGCCAGTGCGAGCCGCGAGCTCAGCAAGCTGCACGAGCAGACCGTGCGTGGCTCGTTGATGGAACTGCACGCCCACTTCACTACCCACGAGCCGCGCGGAGAGTTCGTGCTGGTGGTGGAAGGCCTTAACGCTTGAACCGATGCCGATGATGAACGCTTGGGACCTGGTCTCACACGATGGTCCCCAGGAGGGATTCCGC
>JALOLX010000199.1 GCA_025455765.1 Flavobacteriales bacterium
CTTGCCCTGCTTGCCACCCTTTTTACCTGTTGCTCGTTTAGTCATCCACGTTCATTGTCGTGCGCTGGAGGCGATCTCACTGACGCAATGGACCTTTCTTCACTTGCCTAGCGCTGAACGCAACTCCTGTGTGTTCCATACTTCGATCTGCCCGGAGGCTTTCAGTCCCTTCCACAAAGGCTTGTCGCCGGTCCAAAGGGGGCATTTCAAGTGCAGGGCGAGCGCGACGTAGTGATCATCCTTGGGGTCGATCTTGGCAACAAGTGCTGCCGCTCGCTCCCAATGAACGGTGTCGATGAATTCTGCGGGAACAGCGGTCAGACCGGAAAGAACCACCTCCTCCGCCAAGGCCATGTCGTCCAACGATGCGCCGGTGAGCCGCACCAGTTTCGAGCGATGCAAGCTCAGTTCGGTGCGAATGAATTCGGGAAAATGGAATCGAGGCCGTGGTGTGGCGCGCATCAAAAGATCGGCCACCACACCATCGGTCTTCAACAGTGTGCTAATGACGATGTTGGCATCCACGACGATCTTCACGAGGCCATCCGTCTTTTCCGTTTCGAGGAAGCGGCGGCAGTGATCTCATCGGCAAGTTTGTCAGCGACACCTTGCGACACCTTCTTGAATTTGCGGGTGATGGAAAGAAAGCGAAGGTGCCTGATGGCCTGCTGAAGCTGCTCCTGGTCCAGGTCACCTTCAACCGTGATCACCATGCTCTTTTTGCCGCGCTGTTCAATAGAGACCGACATGATGCAAAGGTAAGGCAGTGCCAGGGAGCGCCCTTGGGATGCTCCAGAGATCTCTCAATTCTCGCCCTCCAGGTATTCGTCCTTGTAGAGCAGGTCGCTCTCGTACGGGTAGCGCGCCATGTGCAGCGCTTTCACGCGGTGGTAGAGCATCTTCCGCAGGCCATCGCTGTTGATGCGCTGCGCTGCGCTCACGAAGATGCAATCCTCGCCCATGCGCGCCATCCAGCTGGCCTGCAGTTCGGCCAGCGTGTACTGGTCCGTGCGCTTGGGCGCCAGGTCGTCCGGGTCGTGCGGCGCAGGGCGGTAGGCGTCCACCTTGTTGAAGACCACGATCACCGGCCGGTCGCCCGCACCGATCTCGTTGAGGGTCTGCTGCACGGTCTGGTACTGCTCCTCGAAGTTGTGGTGACTGATGTCCACCACGTGGAGGAGCAGGTCGGCCTCACGCGTTTCATCCAGCGTGCTCTTGAAGCTCTCGATCAACTGCGTGGGCAGCTTGCGGATGAAGCCCACCGTGTCGCTGAGCAGGAAGGGGAGGTTGCCCAATACCACCTTGCGCACCGTGGTGTCCAGCGTGGCGAAGAGCTTGTTCTCGGCGAAGACGTCGCTCTTGCTGAGCAGGTTCATCAAGGTGCTCTTGCCCACGTTGGTGTAGCCCACCAGCGCCACACGGATCATGCGGCCGCGGTTGCTGCGCTGGGTGGCCATCTGCCGGTCGATCTGCCGTAGCTGGTCCTTTAGCAATGCGATCCGGTCGCGCACCAAACGACGATCCGTCTCGATCTCCTTCTCACCTGCGCCACCACGCGTGCCGGTACCGCCGCGCTGGCGTTCCAAGTGGGTCCACAGCTTGGTGAGGCGCGGCAGCATGTACTCGTACTGCGCCAGTTCCACCTGGGTCTTGGCGTGCGAGGTACGGGCACGACGGGCGAAGATGTCGAGGATGAGGCGTGGACGGTCCAGTACAGGACAGGCCAGGTCCTTCTCCAGGTTGCGCTGCTGTGAAGGGGACAGCTCGTCGTCGAAGATCACGCAGTCGGCGCCGTGCTCCTGCATCCACGCTTTCACTTCGGCCAGTTTGCCGCTGCCCACATAGGTGCGGCCATCGGGCTTGTGCAGGCGTTGCACGAAGCGCTTCATCGTGCTGATGTCCGCCGTGCTGGCCAGGAACTCCAGCTCGTCCAGGTATTCCTTCACCTGGTCGGCGTCCTGCCGGTCGGTGATCAGTCCGATGAGCACGGCCTTCTCGGCCTTGCCCTTGATCTCCAGTGGATCGATCATTCGTTCACGCGCATGCTGCGCACATGGGCCACCACCGCATCGATCTCCGCGGGGGTGAGGGCGTTCTTGTACGGCATCATCGCACCTTTTCCGTTCAGTACGATGGCCTTCATCTCTGCCGCAGTGAGCTGGGAGCGGCGCAGGTCCTTGGCGCCATTGAGCCCCAAGCCACCGTCCTTGCCGTGGCAGAGGCTGCAGTGCATGCTAAAGAGCTGTGCGCCCTTGTCCTTCGGGTGGCGCCCTTCATCGCCGCTGGCGCCATTGCTACCGCAGGCGAAGAACAGCAGCACCGGGCTGCCAATGATGATCAGGATCCGTTTCATAGCCATCCGCGTCCGTGACCGATCTCCCGGAACGGCCATGGGATCGCCCACAACATCAGTGCCAGAGCGATGAGGAAGAACACCCACACATGGCGCTGCTTGAGCCGTTCGTCCTTTGCGCGCTTCGAGAGGCTGCGACCTACAGTGATGAGCGCAATGGCGATGATCATCGTACCGAGGTGCTCCATCTTCCAGAACCGGCCCTCGGCGCTGCTGCTGTCCAGGGCGTAGCTTTTGGTGGTGAAGTAGAGGATGAGGCCCAGCGCCAATTGGATGTGCGCGAGCACCACGGTCACCACGGCCAGCATGCGCTCGCCGTTGAGGATGGGCCGGCGGGTGAGGTAGCCGTACAGGTGCGTGAACGCTGCGCCGATCAACGTGAGCAGCAGCAGGTATCGCAGCAGGCTGTGGAAGAAGGTAAGGAGTGAACCATCCATGGCGAAAGCGAGTTGGGTGGGACAGGAGCGGCGCGAAGGTAGTGTGTGGGGGTAGGTGTCCCTCACCGCCGCCATGCTTTTGCTCCCTACTTTCGGCCTCCCTCCATGCGCTCATCGCTCGTCTTCTTAAAGGTACTTGTGCCAGCACTCGTGCTCGCGCAGTCCGCTCCGCCCCCCCGCCATATCCAGCACGTGGCGCCTGTGGTGGTGGCCTTCACCAACTCCACCCTGCACCCCGATGCCTTCACCACCCTGCCCAAGGCCACCCTGCTGATCAGCGATGGCCGCGTGGTGGCAGCCGGTACTGAGGTGCCCGTGCCAGCCGGTGCTGAAGTGCGCGATCTCAAGGGCCTGCACATCTGGCCTGCCCTCATCGATCCGTACAGCGACCTGGGCCTGCCCGCGAGCACTGCGGAGGAACGCAAGGCGGAACAGACCGGCAGCCGCCACTGGAACGATGCCCTGCGTGCGGATGCGCGTGCCCACGCCTTGCTGCGCGCCGATGCTGACCGCGCGGCCAAGTTGCGCGAACAGGGCTTCGCTACGGTGATCGCCCACCGCATGGACGGCATCGCCCGCGGCACCTCCTGCGCGTTGCATCTCACCGACGAGCCCGCCGCAGAAGCGGTGTTGCGCAGCGATGTGGCCGCCCACTTCTCCCTGCGCAAAGGCAGTGCCACCAACAAGTATCCCAGCTCGCAGATGGGTGCCATTGCGCTGTTGCGCCAGGCCCTGCTCGATGCGCAATGGCAGGCACGCACCGCACAGCCCACCACCGATCCCGTGCTGGAAGCGCTCGCGCGCCAACTACAGGGCCGCGTGGTGGTGGAGGCTGCCGATCGCAACGAACTCCTGCGCTGGAACGCGCTGTTCCGTCCGTTCGGTGTCACGGCCATCGCGCGGGGTGGCGGTGATGAGTATGCGCGTCTTGTTGAGGTGAAGGCCACCGGCATGCCGTTGATCCTGCCCTTGCAGCTGCCCGAAGCATACGATGTGGCCGATCCCTATGATGCGCAGGAGGTGTCCTTCGCCCGCTTGAAACATTGGGAGCTCGCACCCTACAATGCCGGCCTGCTCGATAGCATCGCTGTTCCCTTTGCGTTCACGGCCCATGGCCGTAAGGACCTGAAGGACCTGTGGAAGGACCTCCGTCGCATGGTGGCCTGTGGCCTGGACAGTGCCCGCGCCATCGATGCGCTCACGGCCGCACCAGCCCGGCTCTTCGGCCTGGAGCAGGAGATCGGTACGCTCGCTGTTGGGCGTAGGGCCGACCTGCTGATCACGTCCCATCACCTGCTGGATACGAAGAACACGATCCATGAGACATGTGTTCCGCGATCCCGACCTGCCCCTCTTGGTGGGCACGTACGACCTCAACCTCGGCGACGCCATCTGGGCCTTGCAGGTGAAGGGCGAGCCCGGCAAAGCAGAAGCCACCATGCGGTTGCTCGGTGAAGCGGACAGCCTGGCCCTGAAGGTGGACCTCCAACAGCAGGGCGCGCTCGTGAGCATCCGCTTCGCACAACGCGACGATGCACAGGCCATCACGCGCCTTAGCGGCACGGTACATGGTGCGGGCAGCATCTGGGACGGCCAGGGACAGCGGCCCGGAGGCCAGTGGTTCCATTGGAGCGCTGTGCGTCAGGCCGACAGTGTGCCCCGTGCCAAGCGCGATACCACCACTGCGACACCGCCGGTCGCGCACGGTGCTGTTCCGCATCCCTTGGTGGGCTTTGGTTGGACCACGCCACCGCAGCGCTCCACCATCATCTTCCGCAAGGCCACCGTATGGACCAACACCGACCAGGGC
>JALOLX010000200.1 GCA_025455765.1 Flavobacteriales bacterium
GCACCCGCTCTCGCAGATCTGCGGTCCGTGGTTCTCCCGCATATCTCATGCACTATCGGTTCTTCACGAACGTCGGTCATCCCTTCCGCCTAGTAGCGTTGTTGGTTGAAGGTAACTTGCGGCCTTCCGAACTAAGGCGAAGATATCGAAGTCAGACTATAGAACCGTCCTCCTGCGAACGAAAGGGGACACGTGCGGTTGAAGAGCGTGGTTGCCTGCATCTTGGGGGTGCTGTTCATGGCAAAGCACGCGGCGACCGGTCATTGGCTCGATGCCCCCCGAACGAAGCCCCCCTTCCATCCGTTGTGCCTCCGGTGCCCCGCCATCTCCGCACCTTTGTACCCATGACCAAGGACATTACGGCCGATATCATCTCCATCGGCGACGAGCTGCTGATCGGACAGACCATCAATACCAACGCGGGGTGGCTGGGGGAGCAGCTGGCCTTGGTAGGCATTCGTGCCCGGCAGGTGGTGACCATCAGCGACGACCGCACGGCCATCCTGGAGGCCTTGGACGCCAGCAAGGCCCACGTGGTGCTGATCACCGGCGGGTTGGGGCCCACCAAGGACGACATCACCAAGCACACCCTGTGCAGCTACTTCGGCACGCGGCTGGTGCGCCACGCCGACATCGAAGCGCGGGTGGTGGCCTTCTTCCAACGGCTGGGGCGCGATCCGCTGGAGGCCAACCGGGCTCAGGCCGACCTGCCCGAAGCTTGTACGGTGATCCCCAATGACCGCGGCACGGCCAGCGGCATGTGGTTCGAGCGCGACGGACGGGTGTATGTGAGCATGCCCGGTGTGCCCTACGAGATGAAGGCGATGATGCTGGGGCATGTGATCCCGCAACTGGTGGAACGCTATGCGCCGCCCACCATCGTACACCGCACCATCCTCACCACCGGCCTGGGCGAGAGCCACCTGGCCGAACGCATCGCGCCGTGGGAGGATGGGTTGGCCGAGCAGGGCATCAAGCTGGCCTACCTGCCCAGTCCAGGCCTGGTGAAGCTGCGCCTGAGCACCTATGCCAACGAGGACCCCGCTGGGGCCCGCGCACGGGTGGACGCACAGGCGCAGGACCTCTACACCCGCATCCCGGAGCTGATCTTCGGGGAGGGCGACGAGCGGCTGGAGCAGGTGGTGGGTCGGCTGCTAAAGGAGCGGGGGCAAAGCCTGTCGCTGGCGGAAAGCTGCACGGGCGGGTATGTGAGCCACCTGATCACGGGGGTGCCGGGCAGCTCGGCCTACTATACGGGCGGGGTGGTGAGCTATGCCAACGCGGTGAAGATGGAGGAACTGGGCATCCCGAGCGACATGCTGGAGCTGAACGGCGCGGTGAGCCAGCCCGTGGTGGAGCGTATGGCCCTGGGGGTGCGCGAAGCCTTGCGCACCGATTGGAGCGTGGCGCTGAGCGGGGTGGCGGGTCCGGACGGGGGCACGCCGGAAAAGCCGGTGGGTACGGTGTGGATGGCGGTGGCCGGGCCCCACGGGGTGCGCTCGCACTGCGGCTACTACCCGGGCAGCCGCGACCTGGTGATCCGCCGGAGCGCGCGCCTTGGCGGCCTTGAACATGCTGCGGCTGGGGCTGTTGAACGGCGTGAAGGCCGCCGGGGTGTAGGTCAGGAGCGTGTATTTGCAGATCCTGCACTTGGTTCGGAAAATTCCCCTACATTTGCGCCCCTGAATCAGTTCTGCCATGTCCAAGGTCTGCCAGATCACCGGTAAGAAGGTCATCACCGGCCACAAGGTGTCGCACTCGAACACAAGTTCTTCCTCGCCGGGGAGAACAAGTGGGTGAGCCTGCGGGTGAGCGCCAATGGGCTGCGCACCATCAACAAGATCGGCCTGGCCGAAGCCCTGAAGCGCGCCAAGGCCAAAGGGTACCTCACGGCCTGAACCAACCCGTAATCTGCTGCTCCAATGGCCAAGAAAGCGAAAGGCAACCGCATCCAGGTGATCATGGAATGCACCGAGCATAAGACCTCGGGTATGCCCGGCACCAGCCGTTACATCACCACCAAGAACCGTAAGAACACCACCGAGCGGATGGAGTTGAAGAAGTACAACCCCATCCTGCGTCGCATTACGGTCCACAAAGAGATCAAGTAAGCCGCGCCCTGCGCGATCCTGCTAACCCGAAAACGAGCGCTCCGGCGCGTGGAACATGGCAAAGAAGACCGTTGCTACCCTGAAAAAAGAAGGCGGAAAGACCTACACCAAGGTGATCCGCATGATGAAGAAGGAAGGCAGTAAAGGCTACTCCTTCGTGGAGCAAGTGATGGCCAGCGACGAAGCGGACAAGCTTCTCGGCGGCAAGTAATTCCTCCTTCAACCCGCTTCAGAAAGGCCTTTCCTGCCGGGGAGGCCTTTCTACGCGTTCAGCCCCACCATGGCGTTCTTCGGACTCTTCGGGAAGAAAAAGGAAGCGGCCCAGGAAGCCGCCGAGCAGCAGGCCCTCGATGCCGGGCTCGAACGCTCGCGCGAAGGCCTCTTCGGTCGCTTGACCCGCGCCATCGCTGGCAAAAGCACCATTGACGATGAGGTGCTCGACCACCTGGAGGAGGTGCTCGTGAGCAGCGATGTGGGCGTGGAGACCACCCTGCGCATCATCGAACGGGTGCAGGAGCGGGTGAAGCGCGACAAGTATGTGAGCACCAGCGAGCTCAACGGCATCCTGCGTGCCGAGGTGGCGGCCCTGATGAAGGACCCCGCACCGGTGGATCCCACGATCAAGCCTTATGTGATCATGGTGGTTGGGGTGAACGGCGTGGGCAAGACCACCACCATCGGCAAGCTGGCCAACGCCTTCAAGAAGGAGGGCCGCAGCGTGGTGCTGGGCGCCGCAGATACCTTCCGCGCCGCCGCGGTGGACCAGCTGCGCATCTGGAGCGAACGCGTGGGGGTTCCCCTGGTGCAGCAAGGCATGAACGCCGACCCGGCCGCGGTGGCCTACGATGCGGTGGAGAGCGCCAAGGCCCGCGGTGCCGACGTGGTGATCATCGATACCGCCGGGCGCCTGCACAACAAGGTGGGGCTGATGAACGAACTCACCAAGGTGCGCAACGTGATGCGCAAGGTGGTGCCCAATGCGCCCCATGAGGTGCTGCTGGTGCTCGATGCCAGCACCGGGCAGAACGCCATTGAGCAGGCGAAACAGTTCACCAAGGCAACGGATGTGACGGCGCTGGCCCTCACCAAGATCGACGGTACGGCCAAGGGGGGCGTGGCCATCGGCATCAGCGACCAGTTCAACATCCCCATCAAGTACCTGGGGGTGGGCGAAGGCATCGATCACCTGCAGGTGTTCGACAAGAAGGCCTTTGCGGAAGCCCTGTTCAGGGGCTGAGGCCCTGCCAGCGGGTCACGGCTTCAGCTTCTGCACCGCTTCGCCGCAGTCCTTGCAGCCGGTGATGATGAACTCCGTGCGGCGGTTCATCTGGTGCTCCTCCTCGCTGCATTCGGCACCATCGGTGCAGGCGTTCACCAGCTGACGCTCGCCGAAGCCCTTGGCCACGATGCGGTCCGCTGAGATGCCCTGTTCTAACAGGTATTGGCGGGTGCTTTGGGCGCGGCGTTCGCTGAGCGCGTCGTTGTACTCGGTGCTGGCGCGACTGTCGGTGTGCGAGCGCAGTTCGATGCGGATGGAAGGATCGAGGCGCAGCACCTGGGCCACGAGGTCCAGTTCACCGGCGGCATCGCTGCGGATGCGGTGGTCGCGGAAGTCGAAGTAGATGGGCCGCAGGTTCATGGCCTCCGCCATGTCGATACCGGCGGAGATGGGGCTGAGGCTGGTACCATCCGGGCCCACCAGCGCCTGTTCCAGGAACATCAGCACGCGGAAGTCGATGAGCATGGACTTGCTGAGGTAGCCGGGCTTGGTGAAGGTGACCTCGAGGTTGAGGTCGTCGCCGTAGCGCCGGTCGGGCACCTGGCCTTGGGTGATGCCCATTTCGTTGGTGTAGCCGGTGAAGAGCAGGGTGCCGTCCCGCACATCCCGCACGGTGACGTTCACACCTTCCAGCCACTCGTCGGTGGCGGCATCCTTCAGAATGGCGTTCACGGGCAGGTCCATCACGCTGTTGATGAACAGGTCGGGCACGTCGGTATCGCCGTAAAGCGACACTTCGATCTCGTTGTTGGCCAGCTCGGCGTGCGATCCGCCGGGGATGCGGGCGTTCACCGAAGCAGGCACGTTGGGAGCGGGGAACTCGTAGACGCCCTGTGCGGAGGTGACGGTGCGTGCGATCTCGTTGCGGTACTGGTCGAACATGCGCACCTGGAGGTAGGGCACAGGTTGTGCGTCGGCGATGTCGAGCACCCGGCCGCGCCACTTGCGCTCCTCGTCGGGCTTGCTGTTCATGCGGAAGCGGTAGATGTTCTCCGTGCCGAGCGCATCGCCACGGTCAGAAACGAAGTAGGCGATGTCTCCGGTGCGATCGAGGCAGAGGCCGAAATCGTCAGCGGGGCCGTTCACCGGCGCGTTGAGGTTCTCCACCAGGCCGAAGCCTTCGCCCCGGATGGTGACGCGGAACAGGTCGAGGCCGCCCAAGCCCAGGTGACCGTCGGAGGCGAAGTAGAGGATGTTGTTGTAGACGTAGGGGAACATCTCATCGCCCTCGGTATTGATGGGGGCGCCAAGGTTCACGGGGGCATCCCAGCCGCCCTGATCGTTGAGGTGGCACACGTAGAGGTCCTTGCCACCGATGCCGCCGGGCATGTCGCTGGTGAAGTAGAGACGGCGACCGTCCTTGCTGAGCGCGGGGTGGCCCACGGAGTAGGAGGGACTGTTGTAGGTGAAGGCCCGTTCATTGGCCCACTGCCCGTTCTGCCGGGTGCGCACCATGATCTGCAGGTTGTTGATGCCTTCCTCGCTCAGCACCTTGCGGCCGTTCTGCACATTGTTGCGGGTGAAGAACAGCGTGTTGCCATCGGGGCTGAGCACGGCATTGCTCTCGTGGTAATCGGTGTTGAGGCCTTTGGGGAGCGGGGTGATGCCCACGACGGCACCGGTATCGTTGATGTTGGCGGTGTAGAGGTCGAGGAAGGGTTGGGCGTTCCAGCTGTGTACATGGCGCGAGCCGAAGCGTTCCACGCGGCTGGAGGCGAAGAACAGGGTGTCGCCCAGGATGAAGGGCGAGATGTCGGAATAGCCGCTGTTGAAGGGCACGGGCACGACCTTGTGGGTGATGCCATCGCCTTCGAGCAGGGCCACGAGCTTCTGCACGGCGTTCTCCTTGGTGCGCACGCGGCTGTCGGTGGGTGCCAGCTTGCCATAGCGCTTCAGCCAGAGGTCGCTGTCGGCGTACTGGCCCGATACGCGGAGCAGTTCCGCGTAGCGATAGAGGTCGATGGGGGTGGCCTGTGAGGATGCGGCCACGATGGCGTACCAGCGCTCGGCATTGCGGGTATCGCGCAGGTTCCAGTAGCTCTCGCCCAGGCGGCGGGCGTGCTCGATGCTGTTGGCGTTGCGGTGGAAAGCCTGTTCATAGGCCTCGATGGCTTCGGCATAGCTGAAGGCCTCGAAGGCAAGGTCGCCCTGGCGGAGCAGTGCTTCCTGCGCACGGCCGATGAGGGCGGCACACACCAGCACGAGGGATAGGATGCTGCGGGCGGTCATCGGACTAGAAGTAGCGGGGTGAACGGACGCGTTCGCGGGTGAACACGGGGTCGTAACTGATCATCACCTCATGGGCGGACAAGCGGCGTCTGCATGGACACCATCCCCACGATGCCGGCCTGGTGGCGGTAGGCGGCGCCCAGGGTGATGCGGTCCTGGAAGAAGAAGTTGGCGGCGAGGTCGCCCGAGAGCGGTGCGCCTTCGGTGGCGCGGAGCATCACCGAGGGACGGAACTTCACGGTGCCCATGGGCAGCACGCAACCCGCTGTGAGGAAAAGGTGGGTGGCCTCCTGGTGGAAGCGGGTGATGATGCCATCGCTATTGAACTGCCCCAGGTAGTTGCGCATGAGCTTGGGCACGGCCAGGCCCACATAACCCTTCTTGGACCAGAGGTAGGCTCCAAAGCCGAAGTTGGGCTGCACGCGGCCGGCCACATCGGACTGGAAGGTGGGGTCGTTGGGGTCGGTGTTCTCCACCTGGGTGTTGGCGATCACGGTATGGTCCACGCCGGCCTTGATGCCCAGGGCCAGTCGGGTGCGCTTGTTGAGCCGCATGCGGTAGGCGATGTCGCCGTAGGCACTGGTGGTGTAGGTGCGTCCGATGCGGTCGTGTACCAGGCTACCACCAGCGCCCAACGTGCGGTAGTTGATGGGGGCGTGGGCCGAGAGGGCATGGGTGACCGGGGCGCCATTGATGTTGCTCCATTGGATACGCGACACTGCGGCGGCGTTCAGCACATCGGCACTGCCTGCATAACCGGGCTGGATGGCCATCATGTTCCACATGTACATGCTGTACAAGGGCTGTTGCTGGGCGAACACTGGTGCGCTGCACACCAGGGCCATCACCAGCAGCAGCTGGGCGGGACGCGGGGTTGAGCGTGCGGTGATCATCAGCGGTTCAGTTGGAGGTAACCGGTGCGCACATCACCCTCGCCGATCTCCACCTGGTAGAAGTAGGTGCCGGCGGGCAGGGTTCCGGGCAGGCCGTTGGAGGTGACCTCGCCGCCCCATTCGTTGCGGTAGGGCGCGCTGCGGTAGATCTCGTTGCCCCAGCGGTTGAAGATGATCACGCTGATGGGCGGGTGGTACTCCAGCCCCTGGATGACCCAGGTATCGGCGATGCCATCGTTGTTGGGCGAGAATCCGGAGGGGATCACGAGCGGTGGTTGTGGGCGTTCGACGGTCACGGTGGCGATGCAGAAGCTGCTGTTGCCGCTGGCGTCGGTCACCGTGAGGGTGACTGTATACGTGCCTTCTTCCAGGAAGTTCGTGGTGTCGGCCTCGAAGGTGAGGGCACCCGTGCCACAGTTGTCCGTGGTGCCGCCGTCCAGATCGAGCGCGGTGATGGTGGCCACACCGTTGGGATCCATCTGTACAGTGATGTTCTGGCAGCTCACCGCGGGGGCGATGGTGTCGAGCACGGTGACCAGGGCGGTGCACACATCGCTGTTGCCCATATCGTCGAACACGGTCAGGGATACCTGGTTGCTGCCAAGGTGGCTGCAGTCGAACACGGTCTGGCCGGCCACGAGGTTCACGATCTCACCATTGTCGAAGCTGCCGCCATCGAGCTGCTGTGCGGTGATGGAGGCGTTGCCACTGCCATCGAGGTAGATGGTGACCGGTTGGCACACGGCGGTGGGGGGATCCACGTCGTTCACGGTGACCGTGGCCTCACAGGTGCTGCTGTTGCCGCTGGCATCGATGACCGTGAGGGTCACGGTGTAGTCGCCGGTGGCATTGAAGACCACGGTGCTGGCGCTGTAGACGAGGCTGGCGAGCCCGCAGTTGTCGGTGCTGCCGCCATTGAGCTGCACAGCGGTGATGGCTGCGAAGCCCTGGGCGTTCAGCTCCACGGTGATATTCTGGCAGACCGCGGTCGGTGCGATGGTGTCGATCACCGTGACCTGGGCGATGCAGAAGGCCGTGTTGCCGTTGTCGTCCGTGACCACGAGGGTGACGTTGTTGGCGCCGAGGTTGCCGCAGTTGAAGTTCAGCTGCGATGCTTCGATCTGGGCGATGCCCGTGTTGTCGAAGCTGCCACCGTCGATGTCCGCTGCGGTGATGGAGGCGTTACCGTCCGCATTGAGGTAGATGGTCACGTCCTGGCACACGGCGGTGGGCGGTGCATCATCGAGCACGGTGACGGTGGCCTGGCAGCTGCTGCTGTTGCCGCTGGCATCGATCACGGTGAGGGTGACCGTGTAAGTGCCGGCCTGGGTGAAGGTGTCCTGGTCGATGGTGTAGGCCAGCGCGTCCGTTCCGCAGTTGTCGGTGCTGCCGGCATCCACTTGGGTGGCGGTGATGATCACTTCGCTGTTGGCGTCGAGGCCCACGGTGATGTTCTGGCAGACGGCGGTGGGGGCGATGGTGTCGAGCACGGTGACGATGGCGATGCAGAAGTCGCTGCTGCCCGCATCATCGGTCACGTTCAGCACCACACCGTTGGGGCCGAGGTCGCTGCAATCGAAGCTGGTCTGCGACGCGTTGAGCGTGGCGATCCCCGTGTTGTCGAAGCTGCCGCCATCGATGTCCGCTGCGGTGATGCCCGCTTGGCCGTTGCCATCGAGGTAGATGGTCACATCCTGGCACACGGCGGTGGGCGGGTTGGGGTCGTTCACGGTGACGGTGGCAGAGCAGGTGCTGGTATTGCCGCTCACATCGGTCACGGTGATGGTGACGCCATAGGTGCCGATGGCCGTGAAGGTACCTTGGTCAATGGTGTAAGAGAGGGTAGTGCTGCCGCAGTTGTCCTGGCTGGCGGCACCCACCATCAGGCCGGTCACCGTGGCCACACCGTTCTGGTCGAGGCCCACGGTGATGTTCTCGCAGATGGCCGTGGGGGCGATGGTGTCGATCACCGTCACGGTGGTGGAGCAGAAGGTGTTGTTGCCTGCCGCGTCGGTCACGAGCAGGAACACGGTGTTGGCGCCCAACGAACCGCAGTTGAAGGCGGTCTGCGAAGCGACCAGTGTCACCGGCCCACTATTGTCATTGCTGCCATTGTCGATGTCGGCCGCCGTGATGGAGGCGTTGCCTTGTGCGTCCAGGTAGATGGTCGTGGGCTGGCAGAGGGCGACCGGCGGGATGTTGTCGATCACGGTTACCGTGGTGCTGCACGAGCTGCTGTTGCCGCTGGCGTCGGTCACGGTCACGGTCACCGTGTAGGTGCCGATGGCGGTGAAGGTGCTCTGGCTGACACTGTAGGTGAGTGCTGCGCTGCCGCAGTTATCCGTTGCGCTGGCCACCACATCGAGTGCGGTGATGTTGGCATTGCCCGC
>JALOLX010000201.1 GCA_025455765.1 Flavobacteriales bacterium
CTGGTACGCGGTGTTCATCTGCTCGGCCTCCGCAGCGGAATAGCCCACCTCCTCCAAGGTCTTGCTGTCGATCGTTGCATTGGGCGCCACCTTGCCTTCTTTGCGCGCCTTCTCCACCCGCTCAGTGACCTCCCGTGCCTGTACAGCGCTGTTCCGCGTGCTGCTGCTCACGGCGTAGAGCGTAATGCCCGCTGCGCGTTCGGTGGCCACTGATCCCGTGTTCGCATCGAAGTTGGACTTCTGGTAGTCCCGGGCCAGCTTCAAGGCCTCGTCGTCCACCTCGGCGCCCACGCTTTTCGCGCTCTCCAGGGCGGTGGCGGCGAAGCTGCTCTGCAACACACCTGCCCAGCCATCGCCTTGCACACTTCCGTCGCTGTTCTGTCCGCGCTGGATCATGCTTACGCAGGTGTTCAACGCACGCTTGCCACGGAGATATTGGGGATGCTGCTCGCCGATGCGCGCCAACAAATTGGACAGGAACTGGGCCGTAAGCGCCACATCGATGTTGGCGCCGAGCTTGGTCTGGATCTGGGTGCCGGTGAGCTGCGTTACGTTGATGGCGCCTTTGGGTGCCCCTTCCACTTGGGTGAGCAGGTACTCCGTGGCGCGCTTCAGCTGCGCCGCATACTGGCCTTGTTCCAAGGTGTTACCAAGGCGCATCAGTGCCATCGCTACCATTGCTGTCGTAGCCGGATCGGCGCTTACCGCGTGTGGGTCCAGGATGTCCTGCCGGGCATGTGAACCAGCGCCAAATCCACCGCTGGCGCCTTGGGCCTTCACCAGCCATTGCAGGCCGCGCTCTTCCGCCTTCAGCACGGGCGCAGGTGTGGAGAGCACAAAGGCGGGATCCAGTCCCTCACCTTCGTAGACGGTCTTGAAGACACAGCCGGGGGGCGGTGCCGGCACCTTCGCTGCAGCCACCGTGTCCGTGGGGGGGACCGCACAATGGATGCCTTCTGCCGAACGCGGCGAAGCAGTTCCGAAGGAGAGCAGCAGCAATGCCATACTGCCGCACACAACAAGGATCAGGAGGATGAAGAGGCTCTTGCGCATGATCGTGGGGGGTGTTTGTTCTTGGATGCGATCGTACCGTCGATCACACACCCGTACACGCATCCGATCTCCAGGTTCGATCCGGTTACCTTGGTGCCATGATGCGCCACCTCTATTGTCTGTTCCTGTGCTGCGCCACGAGCCACCTGACGGCACAGAACATCGTACACTTCACCGCTACCTCAGGCTTCGACCACGGCACCCGTGATGTGTCGCTGACCATGTTCCAAGGGATCGCCCAGGAACTTGGACTGAACGTGATCGATGCACCGAACGGAGCCAGCTTCCCCGATGCAACGGCGCTTGTTGATATGGATGTGGTCGTCTTCAGCAACACGAGTGGCAACAACATCCTCAGCGCCCAGCAGCGTACCGATCTGGAGAACTGGGTGGCCAACGGTGGGCATGTACTCGGCATTCACGCTGCCAGCGATACCTACCGCCACAGCACGGCCAACGGCAACAATACCGGTACGTGGGACTTCTATGCCGAACTGATCGGTGCCAGTGTGCAGGAGAACCCCAATCACGTGAATGGTACACCGCCCTATGAAATGATGCATATCGGCACACATGCATCCACCGCCGCAATGCCGGATCCGTGGTTGAAGAACGAAGAGTATTACTACTGGGAAGGCGGCTATTTCGGTCCTGATAATAGCGTCGTCCTTCAGGTGGAAGAGACCATCGGGCCCAATGGACAGGTGAACAGCTACGACGCCCCTCGTGCCATGAGCTGGTACCGCGAACTGCCCAACGGCTCCCGCGTCTTCTACACCGCCCTGGGACATGCCGGCAGCAACTTCACGGACGATGAACTGTTCCGGCAGCACATGAAGGATGCATTGGGGTGGTTGTTGGATGGAACGACCAGCACTACGACGATCGATGGCGTTGCCGACATCACCGTCTATCCTAGCCCAACGAGCGATGTGCTCGTCGTGGAGTTCGCCACCTACCGCAATGGGAACACGATACGCGTGACCGACACATCAGGACGCACGGTACTGGAAGCTCGACTCAATGGAAAGCGCACGGACCTTACCGTGAGCGGTCTTGCACCTGGCAGTTACCTCGTGCGCACGGAAGGGATCACGAAGCGCTTTCTCGTGCTGAGGTAAGAAGCGCAACCAGCATTCCAACAACAAGGCCGGGTCCTACCCGGCCTTGTTACGTTAACTACCTATCCTGGCGATCAAGCCTCCTGCAACTTCTTCGCTGCACGCTTCCGTTCGTTCTCGTCGAGCAGGATCTTGCGGATCCGCAAGCTCTTCGGCGTCACCTCCAGGTACTCGTCCTCAGCGATGTACTCCATGCACTCCTCCAAGCTGAACTTCACGGCGGGCGCGATGCTCACCTTGTCATCGCTGCCGCTGGCGCGCATGTTGGTGAGCTTCTTCACGCGGATCACGTTCACACCGAGCTCCTCGCCGGGCTTGGGGCTCTCGCCGATCACCTGGCCGGCATACACCTCTTCACCGGGCTCGATGAAGAACTTGCCGCGGTCCTGAAGCTTGTCGATGGCATAGGCGATGGAAGTACCGGTCTCGGCACTTACGATGCAACCCGAACGCGGTGAGGCGATCTGGCCCTTGAACGGCTCGTAACCCTTGAAGCGGTGCGCCACGATGGCCTCCCCTTCAGTGGCCGTGAGCAGGGTGTTGCGCAGGCCGATGATGCCGCGCGCCGGAATGCTGAACTCCAGCACCGTGCGGTCGGCCTTCTGCTCGATGTTCAGGATCTCGCCCTTGCGACGCGTCACATGGTCGATGACCCGGCTGCTGAACTGCTCAGGCACCTGCACGGTCAGGGTCTCGATGGGCTCGTGGCGCTGGCCGTCGATCTCCTTGTACAACACCTGCGGCTGACCGAGCTGGAACTCGTAGCCCTCGCGACGCATGGTCTCCACCAGGATGCTCAGGTGAAGGATACCACGACCGAACACGAGCAGGCGGTCCGGGCTGTCGGTCTCTTTCAGGCGCATGGCGAGGTTCTTCTCGATCTCCTTGAAGAGGCGGTCGCGCACGTGACGGCTGGTCACGAACTGGCCTTCGCGACCGAAGAACGGTGAGTTGTTGATGGTGAAAAGCATGCTCATGGTGGGCTCATCCACCTTGAACTTGGCGAGGCCTTCAGGATTCTCGGCATCAGCGATGGTATCACCGATATCAAAGTTCTCCAGGCCCATCACGGCCACGATCTCGCCGCAGCCGATCTCTTCCTTCACCTTGATCTTGCCCAACCCTTCAAAGGTCATGAGCTCCTTCACCTGCCCTTTCTGGAGCGTACCGTCGTTCTTCACCAAGGTGACCAGCTGACCGGGCTTGATGGAACCGCGGCTGATGCGGCCCACAGCGATACGGCCCTGGAAGCTGCTATAGTCAAGGCTGGTGATGCGCATCTGCAGGGTGCCGTCAACCTTCTTCGGGGCGGGCACCTTGTCCAGGATCACATCGAGCAGGTAGCTCACATCCTCGGTCGGGGTCTTGGGATCGGGTCCCATCCAGCCGCCCTTGCCACTGCCATATACCACTGGGAAGTCCAGCTGGTCCTCGTTGGCGTCGAGGGCGAACATCAGGTCGAACACCGCCTCGTGCACCTCGTCCGGCGTGCAGTTCGGCTTATCCACCTTGTTGATCACCACCACCGGCTTAAGGCCCATCTCAATGGCCTTGCCCAGCACGAAGCGGGTCTGCGGCATGGGACCTTCGAAGGCATCCACCAACAGGATCACGCCATCGGCCATGTTCAGTACGCGCTCCACCTCGCCACCGAAGTCGCTGTGGCCCGGGGTGTCGATCACATTGATCTTCACGCCCTTGTAACGCACGCTCACGTTCTTGGAAAGGATGGTGATGCCACGCTCACGCTCCAGATCGTTGTTATCCAACAAGAGGTCCGCATGCTCCTGGTTCTCCCGGAAGAGCTGGCATTGGTGCAGGATCTTATCGACCAGGGTCGTTTTCCCGTGGTCAACGTGGGCGATGATGGCGATGTTGCGCAGCTCGGTCATGGGGCAGG
>JALOLX010000202.1 GCA_025455765.1 Flavobacteriales bacterium
ACGCGATCCATCGTGCCCCGCCACGTACGCCGTGCACCATATGGCGGAAGCGGGTTCACATATACGGCGACGACCTCCGATCGGCGGTCCTCAAAGGGCTCGATGGGCAGGTTGTTGCTCAATCCACCGTCAACGTACGGCACACCATCGATCTCCACGGGCGGGAACACCAGTGGCACCGCACTGGAGGCCAGCAAGGCGGGGATCAACGGTCCGCGTTGGAAGACGCGTTGACCACCGTTCACCAGGTCCGTGGCGCTGACGTACAACGGAAGGTGAAGTGTTTCAAAGGTCGTGATGGGAAGATAGGCCCGCAGGAACTCCCCTATGCGCTTTTGTGAAAGGAGCTCTCCGCGCAGCACGCGCCAGCGGGTGGTGGGTAGGCGCCACTCGTCGAGCAGGAGCTGCTGAACATCCACCGCAGAGAAGCCGGCCGTAATGAAGGCACCCACCAACGCACCAGCACTGGTGCCGCTGATCGCCGATGGAACAATGCCATGTTCGGCGAAGGCACGCAGCACTCCGATATGCGCCAACCCTCGGGCACCACCTCCCGACAATACGAACGGCATCCGCTCCATGCTGCAAAGGTCCGCACACCAGCGGCTCGTTCAACGCTTCGGCTCGTGGGGCCTGCCCATGCCCGCCACCGCCGCCGATACATGCAGCAGACCTGGCAACGCGAAGGCCAATACCACACTGTCCACCAGATCGGGACGCAACAGGAACAATCCACCCATGCACAAGAGCACGAACAGCCCGCCCGCCAAGGGGCGCCAATACGCCAGCGCCAACCCGAGGGCAACGCCCCAAGGGAAGAACAGATAGGCCAGGCGGTCAGCGGTATCGCGGAAGGGTGTGTCCAACTCCTCGGCACCGAACCAGTGACCGAAGAGCATGTAGAGCAGGAACAGCAGCATCACGCCACCCAGCACACGGGCTGCCCATAGGGGACGGAGTTGACTACGACGATCCATGACGTAGTGATCGGGTCAGGAGAACGGCGTCTCCGGGAACACGTAATGCACCGGCTTTCCAGAACCTTCGTCCCTGATCTCTTGTGGCTTGGCGAAGACGTTGTGGGCAAGGTAGAGGGTAAGGGCGCCTAGAACAACGGACAACAGCTTGGGGACGAGGGTGACGCCATCCATTTCACCAGCGACCACCGCCCCCACTTCCTTCATCAGTCCGAAAATGCCCAGCGCATTGCCCCACCCCACCCACTGGAATAGCTGCCCCTGCCAGGCGTACAGGCTGTAGCCCACCAGGAGCGACGCGATCGGTACCAAGGGCAGGAACGACCACGGGCGCGCCACCTCCGGCGCTTCCTGCATCAGTTCAGCCGTCACACGCCAAGCCGCGGAAAGCACGACCAAGGCAAGCAATAGCCGATGTGGCCCCTTGAACCGTTCCTTGTCCGCTTCTGTTGCCCGAAAGCGCAGGTCTTCGGCCACGCGTTTGGGCTTCGCATCGGGGAACTCCTGCATCAGGCTCAGGTATACCTGCTGCTTCCCCATTCCATAGGACAGCAGTTCCTTGGCGCGTGCTTTGACCGGCTTGAAGCTCATGCACCGCGAAGATGAAGGAACCGCGTGCATCAGACCGCACCGGTCATGCAGCCATACCGCCGCTCATCCCAGCGGGACCGACTATCTTGGGTGCATGAAGCCCCACCGCTGTGGTCTGATGGCCTTCACCCTGATGTGCGCTTCCTGCACACCAGCGCAGGACTACGTGACCGCCGACCAGTACGCCTACACCGTGCTACCGGACCTCGTCTATGGCATCGACACCAACTACGTGGGGCTGCCTGACACGCTTCGGCTGGACCTCTACAAGCCCATTGGGAACCCGGACGTTGACCGTCCCTTGCTGGTGTGCGCCCACGGCGGCAGTTGGCTGGGCGGATGCAAGGACGATCCCAATGGCATCGTTCCTTTGGTGGAGCGCTTTGTGCGCCGAGGCTATGTAGTGGCCAGCATCAACTATCGCCTGGGCTGGCACAAGGACGATGCCGTGGCCGATCCCGTGGCCGGCTTCCCGCCCAGCTTGTGGCCCGAAGGTTACCGCGCCTTCTACGCCGCCGATAGCCTGGAGCTGGTACGCGCCATCTATCGCGGCATGCAGGACATGAAGGGCGCCATCCGCTTCCTGCTGGAACGATCGGCCGAGGACAGCACCTGTAGCGACAAGGTCTTTGTTGCCGGGGAGAGCGCAGGGGCCTTCATCGCCCTGACCACCGCGTTCCTGGACCGGCCAGAGGAGAAGCCCGCCAGTTGCGGCGCACTTCCCGGCGTGCCGCTGCCCGACCCGCAATGTGCCAACCTCACCGCGCTGAACTGCACCACCCGCAACTGGGACCCACTACTACCGGCCCAACTGCAACGCCCCGATCTCGGTCCCGTGCAAGGTCGCTTGAACCTGAGCGGCGGCGAATTCCGTATCCGCGGCGTGGCGGCCTTCTACGGCGGTGTGCCGCTCGACGCGTTCCAGCTCGATTGGTGGCAGGGTGTGGATACGCCCGCCGTCTACCTCTATCACCAACGCTGCGACGGCGTGGTGCTCAGTGGCACCGCACGGCCCTTCACCACCATGAGCGCCTTCTGCAACCTCGGCTCCACGCCCTGGCACCTCAACTACCCGCGCATGGCCGGCAGTGTAGCCATCCAGTCCGCATTCGCTGCGTTGGACCCTTCACCACCGCTGCTTCTCGACCTCACGGAATGTGCGCCCTTCAACCCGGACCTTGCGCTCTTCGAATGTGGGCGTTATGCGGACAACGGTAGCTATCACTATACCGCCGATCCCGTGCAGCGTGCCGCGAACCTCAGTGCATGGTGGGCACCACTGGCTTCAAGTACCGGTAATTGCACGTCCACTGCGGTCCCCACTGTCAATGGCACGGCTCCCCAACTGTACCCCAACCCCACTACGACGATCGTTGTCGTACCGGAATGGGTGGGCTCTTGGTTGGAGCTGGTCGATCTGACCGGACGCGTGCTTCATCGTGAACGCCTGCGTGGTGAAGGCATGGACGTGGCCCGCTTCCCGGCAGGCACCTACCTGCTGCGTGAGGTGGTACACGGAGGAAGCGTCCGCGTGGTCATCAACCCATGAGGGCGGTTACGTTCGGGCCGCTCGTGCATTCCCTTTGCATGCGGATCCTTGTCCTCCTCGCCCTGATGGCCGCCATCAAGGTCAACGCCTGCACCGTCTTCAAGACCACCCATGACGGCCGGACCTTCATCGGCAACAACGAGGACGCGTGGAGCATCAACGCGAACGTGCGGTTCGACCCGGCATCGAAGGATGGCTTCGGAGCGGTCTATTTCGCGCACTACAACGGCCACCCCCTGCGTGCCATGAGCGACCAGATGGGGATGAACACGGCGGGACTGGTGTTCGACGGACTCGTCGTCGGGCCTGGCCGGGTACAACGCCGCATCAAGCGGCCTGTCATGGAGACCGACGACTTCATTGCCCATGTGATGCGCACCTGTGCCACGGTGGATGAGGTGGCAGCCTACCTCATCACCGTCAACACGGGTCCGGTGGCAGGTATGTTGTTCTTCGCTGATGCCAGCGGTCGTTACCTGGTGGTGGAACCCGACACCTTCTTCACCGGCAGTGATGCCTGGTATGCGTTGAGCAACTGGCGCATGAGCACCTGCAACGATCCGGGCAGCATCCCTATTCCGCGTCTACAAGAAGGTCGCCAATTGCTGGGGAACGGAAGCGGCGCTACGATGGCCGGGGCGGAAGAGGTGCTCTCCACCATGGCCGTGTGCCGCCGTAGAATGGGTGAAGGCACCCTGTTCAGCGTGCTGTTCGATCCACAGGAAGCCAACGCATACCTGTACTTCTATCACGACTTCAGCGAGCGCGTCACCATCGACCTGAAGGAGGAACTGGCCAAAGGAGATCGCACGGTGGACATGGCCTCGCTCTTTGGGCCGCGACCGGAATACGACAGGCTGCGCAGTTACCGCACACCCTTCCACCAGCGTTGGTTGTTCTGGGCGGTGGCGATGCTGATCGGTGTCGCTGTGCTTCTTGGTCT
>JALOLX010000203.1 GCA_025455765.1 Flavobacteriales bacterium
AGCTCATTCCAGAGCGGCCAGGGATCGAACTGAACCGCGTGCTGCGTGCTCCGTTGGAAGGAGAAGGCAGCTTGAAGACCAAAGAGAACTTCAGCGCGGAGGAAGTGGCGGCGGCTAAACAATTGCGGGAGATCCTGGAGAGCGGCGAGCTCACCGCCGACGTGCTGCGCGAAGCCGAGAAGCTGGAAGGCAGTGTGCGCGGAGTGGGCATCCATGCTGCCGGCCTGATCATCGCACCCAGCGACCTCACCGAGCATATCCCGGTGTGCACCAGCAAGGACTCGCCGATGCTCATCACCCAGTTCGACGGCAAGGTGATCGAGGATGCGGGCGTGATCAAGATGGACTTCCTGGGGCTGAAGACGCTCACCATCATCCGCGATGCACTGCGCATGATCGACGCGAACCACGGGGTGCAGCCACGGGGTGCAGATCGACATCGACGGCATTCCGCTGGACGACCCGAAGACCTTCGCCCTGTACCAGCGCGCCGAGACCAACGGCACCTTCCAGTTCGAAAGCGCGGGTATGCAGAAGTACCTGCGCGAGCTGAAGCCCGACCAGTTCGCCGACCTCATCGCCATGAACGCCCTGTACCGTCCGGGGCCGCTGGAATACATCCCCACCTTCATCAAGCGCAAGCACGGTCTGGAAAAGATCGTGTACGACCTGCCCGAGATGGAGGAGCTGCTGCGCGAGACCTACGGGGTGACGGTGTACCAGGAGCAGGTGATGCTCCTGAGCCAGAAGCTGGCCGGCTTCACCAAGGGCGATGCCGACGTGCTGCGCAAGGCGATGGGCAAGAAGGACCGCGCCACGCTGGACAAGATGAAGGGCAAGTTCCTGGAGGGAACGGCCCAGCGCGGCTTCGATGCCAAGGTGTGCGAGAAGGTGTGGACCGACTGGGAGGCCTTCGCGCAGTATGCATTCAACAAGTCGCATAGCACCTGCTACGCCTTCGTGGCCTACCAGACCGCGTGGCTGAAGGCGAACTACCCGAGCGAGTACATGGCCAGCGTGCTCACGCACTCGCAGGGCAGCATCGACAAGATCACCTTCTTCATGGAGGAGTGTCGGCGCATGGGCATCTCCGTGCTGGGGCCGGATGTGAACGAGAGCCAGCTGCAGTTCAGCGTGAACAAGCAGGGGCAGATCCGTTTTGGGCTGGGCGCGGTGAAGGGCGTGGGTGAAGCCGCCGTGGAAGCGCTTGTGGCGGATCGGCAAGCCAACGGCCCCTACAAGGACATCTACGACCTGATGCGCCGGGTGAACCTGCGCGCCGCCAACCGCAAGGCCTTGGAAAGCCTGGCCTATGCCGGCGCCTTCGACGGCTTCCCCAAGAGCCACCGCGCGCACTTCTTCCATAGCCCCGGCGAGGGCAAGCCCACCTTCCTGGAGACCTTGGTGCGCTACGGCCAACAGAGCCAGGATGGCGCAGACAGCGCCCAGGTGAACATGTTCGGTGAGCTCGATGATGCAGCGGCGATTCCCGAGCCCACCTTACCGGCCATCGATCCGTGGAGCGCGCTGGAGCAGTTGCATTATGAGAAGGAGGTGATCGGCTTCTACCTCAGCGGCCACCCCTTGGACGATCACCGGTTGGAGATCAAGCACCTGTGCAACACCACGCTGCCCGAGCTAAAGGAACTGGACAAGCTCAATGGGCGCGACCTTGCCTTCGCAGGCATCGTGACCAAGGCCGAGCACCGCATTGCCAAGAGCGGCAAGCCTTTCGGCTCGTTCAGCCTGGAGGACCACCACGGCACGCATGAGTTCATGTTGTTCAGCGAGGACTACATGCGCTTCAAGCTCTATCTGCAACAGGGCGCGTTGCTCTTCGTGAAGGGCCGTGCCAGTGCACGCACCTGGGGGCGTGATGAGGGACAGATGGAGTTCAAGATCAGCAACATCGACCTGCTGAGCGACGCACGGGACAAGTACTTCTCCAAGTTGAACCTGTTGCTGGATGCCGATCAGCTGGACGAGCCATCCATCCAAGAGCTTGGACGCCTATTGACCGCCACGCCGGGCAAGTGCAAGGTGAACCTCATCTTGAACAGCACCACCACCAATACCAAGCTGGAGACCAGCAGCAAGCACCTGCAGGTGGCGCTGACGGAAGAGCTGGTGCGCGGTCTGGACGGATTGCCGGAGGTGAAGTGGAGTTTGAATTGAAAGCAGCCCTACACCGGAGCCCAGCTTGGGATCCTGCCGTTCTGTCAGGGTAGTTTCCATGGCAAGGATCTTGAACGGAAGGGTGTAAATTTGCCGACCGCTGCAACGCGGCGGAACCAACCTTCAACAGCAACCAACGCGCAGTCGCGCACCTCATTGACCATGGCACTCGAACTCACCGATAGCAACTTCGAAGAACTCGTCCTCAAGAGCGACAAGCCCGTGCTCGTGGATTTCTGGGCGGAATGGTGCGGCCCCTGCCGGATGGTGGGTCCCGTGGTGGAAGAACTGGCGAAGGAATACGATGGCAAGGCCGTGGTGGGCAAACTGAACGTTGACCACAACGCCAACATCAGCATGAAGTACGGCATCCGCAGCATCCCCACGCTGCTGGTGTTCAAGAACGGCGAGATCGTGGACCGTGCGGTGGGAGCAGTGCCCAAGAGCACGCTCGCCCAGAAGCTGGACGGTCAGCTGGCCTGATCCGAGCCTGAATAAAAGGACCCCGCGTCGCCCTTCGGCGGTGCGGGGTCCTTCGCGTTCAGACCGATCGGTGAGGTCCCCTTGGTTCGGTAACACTGGGCTTACGACCTTCGCGAGCATGGATGCTTACCGTGAGACCCCATTGTTCAAGAAGGCCACAGAGATCCGCGAGCTTGCCGAGGCCATTGTGGAAAGCGCCCCGGACGATACCGGCCTGGACCGGTTCAAGGCACGCATGCTACAGACGAGCAAGGAGGATATCATGGCCCACGCCTACACCATCGAGGCCAAGATCGCCGGAGCCTTTGGGATGGACCTGTACGACCTGCAAATGGAGAACGCATGCCTCATACGGCGTGCATGTCGCGAGCTGGTCGTAGCGCTCCGAGGCCTGGAGATGGGCGGCCACAGTGAGCCCGCCCATTTCGATCTGGTGCGCAACGCGGTGGAAGAGTTCCGCCCGCTCTTCGCGGAATGGGTGGCCACCTTCAAGGACTCTGAACGCCTTTGGGACGACTGGGGCCTGTTCAACCTGCCCGGTGACGTGCCCGACCACGACTGAGCCTGTATGGCCGACCTTTGTACCGCACATGCCCATCGAACAACGCCACGTACAGCCGCTATCGGCCTTGGAGTTCAAGGCCCGCCAGGTGGTGGAAGGCTTTCTGGCCGGATTGCACAAGAGCCCGTTCCATGGCTTCAGTGTGGAGTTCGCCGAGCACCGCGCCTACAACAGCGGAGAGAGCACACGGCATATGGACTGGAAGCTCTTCGCCCGCACCGACAAGCTGTTCGTGAAGCGCTACGAGGAGGAGACCAACCTGCGCTGTGAGCTGGTGGTGGATGCGTCAAGCTCCATGTACTATCCCGAGGCGGAAACCACGGAGCTCACCAAGGTGGGCTTCGCTGCACATGCGGCGGCCGTGCTGATCCAATTGCTCCGCAAGCAGCGCGACGCAGTGGGTCTCACGGTGTTCAGCGATCGGGTGCAGGTGGCTGAGCAGGCACGCAGCAATGCGGTCCACCTGCGCCACCTCTATGCCCACCTGGAAGGCTTGCTGGCGACCCAGGCGCCTTCACGTGGCCAGGGCACACGACTCGTCAGCGCCCTTCACGACATTGCCCAGCGCGCCCATCGCCGCAGCCTGGTTGTGATCCTGAGCGACCTGCTGAACGATGCCGACCAGGAGGAGGCCGTGTTCGATGCCCTTCAGCACCTGCGCTTCAACAAGCACGACATCGTGCTCTTCCACGTGGTGGACCGCCAGCATGAGCTGGAGCTGGCTCTCCCCGACCGTCCGTACACCTTTGTGGACGTGGAGACGGCGCAGGAGGTGAAGGCGCATCCTTCGGAACTCCGTGCCGCTTACAAGGCCGCCATGGAAGAGCGGTGGCATCGGCTGAAGCTCCGTTGCGCTCAGTACCGCATCGACCTGGTGGAGGCCGATGTGCGGGCCGGCTTTGGGCCGATCATGCTGGAGTTCCTGACGCGGCGGGCGCGGATGTATTGATGGGCACCTCGAATAACCTCGCTCCGGCGGCGTTCTTGGCAAGAGCGCATAGCGGTCACCGCTTGCTATCATTCACCCATACAGCGTTGCTCCTCAGTCGGATACTTCGTTCCAGTATCAGTAGTGTCCGGGGAAACTACGACTAGTGATCTTCATAAGCCGTCGATCAACGATGATCGCAACGGAATTGTCCGATAGGGCTTCGTCTTAAAAAT
>JALOLX010000204.1 GCA_025455765.1 Flavobacteriales bacterium
GATGTTGGTGTAGGTGTGGTGCAGGATGTTGTGTTGCAACTTCCAGTTGTGGGTGCTGCCGCCGCAGAGGTTGAGGGTGTGCCCCAACCACCAGTTGACACGTTCGCTGCTGGAGAAGGCGCCGTGGTTGGCGTCGTGCATCACGCTCATCCCAATGCCCGCCAGGCCCACGCCCATCAAGCCCCAGAGCGCCAAGGCGACCGGGTAGGAGGGTTGCAGTAACACGATGGCTACGAAGGAGAGCAGGTAGGTGCCCACCAAGATCGCCGCTTTCACCCACATGGCAGTGGTGGCGTGCCTGCTGATGCCGTTGTCTTTGAAGTAGGCGTCCACCCGGGCTTTCAAGGTGGGGTAGAACGCGCTTTTGTCCGTGGGGATGAACTTGATCCGAGGGTGTGACATGGAGTGTAATTACAAGCGGGGACCCATCACATCATTCCACCTTCTGCGCAGCTCGGCTACAGCTCCGAACGCACTGGCATTACATGCAGCGCATGGCCCTTGGGGCCACAAGGTAGGGACGAACGGGTGATGTGTAGCTGTCATTGGTCAAGTGCGAGGGGATCGTCGCTCTGCAAGCGGTCCGGTGCGGCGCTTAGGGCCTTGTGGTGGCTCCATCGACCACCCGCACCAAAGAGGGTGACGAGCAACCCGCGTTGACGTGCGTGCTGCACGTCGGCCGGAGCGATACGATCGTAACGGATGGTGATACCAGCATAGCCCTTCTCCACCGCCGTGGGTATCGCCTGTGCGGCATCGGTGGTGTAGAGGTAAAGGGGTAGTCCCGGCGCATCGCGTGCGACCAGGTCCAGGAAGTCGGTCACCTGGCACTCCAGTACCAGCCTGCCGCGCAGCTCGGGCAGGGCATGCAGGTCGGCTATTGCGCGGCTGAAGGTCTCCAGGTAGGCCCACCAATCACCCGCACTGAAGAGCTTGGCGTCCAGCGTGAAGTCGGTCTCCGGAAAGGCACGGGCCAGGATCGGCAACAGGCTGTCCACCCGGACCACCGGATGTGCAGCGCCATTGTCACCCTCCACTGTGCATGTCCGCAAGGTGGGCCAAGCGGTGGCGTTCACCAGGCCATGGCAGGCGGTGAGTTCATTGAGCTCTTGAGCGTGGTAGGCCACCAGCACCCCATCTGCACTGAGCTGCACGTCCAGCTCCACGCCATCAAGTCCCGCTTCCAACCCGCCGCGTAAAGCTGCTGCTGAGTTCATGGGCTGGTCGGCTCCTTCCCCCAGCCCCCCGTGCCCGATGATGCGGACCGGCACCTCAACGGTGGGCGAGCAACTAAGGAGGAACAGGCTTACCGCGACATTGCCCAGCGCTCTTTGCATCATCTACTGCACAAAGTCCAACGTATAGGTGCGGGCATTCCCCCGCTCATCCACCACCTTCAGCTGGAAGCTGCGCTTGCCACTGCCCTGGCTGAAGCGGTCGAAGGTGTGGGTGAGGGTCTTCGTCTTGGGTTCGTACTCCATCAGCACCCACTTGCCATCAAGCTCACCGGTGTAGCTCGCAATGCCGCTGAGGTCGTCGCTGATCTTCAGGCTGAACGACCGGCGGCCCTTCATATCGGGCTTCAGGTCGACCGAGGTGATGGTGGGTGGCACACTGTCCGCCATCACCGTGTAGTTGCCGAAGGAACGTACGTTGACACTGATGCTGCGGCCCGCGCGCTGCCCGCCTATCGCGTCCACCTTGCCTTCGTTATTCACCCGTACGATCAGGGCCTTATCGAGTGTTGCTTCAGGCAACTCAGGAAGGTCAAGGCGCAAGGTGCTGTTGAGCTGGATGGGGGTCAAGGGCTCGTGCAACTTGTGCAGTGGCACAAGGGCTCCTTTGGGTGCCGCTGCCCGTTGGTACCGCACATAGGTATCGTCGTACAAGGCCAATGGTGGCAGGGTAAGGCTGACCCCCTCTTCGCTCAGGGTGTTCTCGGTATCGTAACGGAACAGGCTACCCTCCAGCTCGGGTGCAGGCCATGCACGGGCCTCTTCTTCCGTGGCACCCCGCAGTTCGAACCGCAGTTCGCTCCGGTTGCCATTGGGGTCCGTGGTCACTACCCGGATGCGGTGACTGCGGCCGGGTTGCAGGCTGATCCGCCCTTGCTGCGGTTCCTTGCCATAGATCTTCAGCTTGTTGTTGGGCAGGCGGTAGAGTCGGTGGTATTCCATCTTACGCCCCTTGAACAAGGCGTAGTCCATGTGGGCATTGCAATAGCGGTTATGGTCGAAGTCCACATGGTCCAGCACGGTACTGAAGGCGGCCACACTGTCTACGAACAGTTCGATCTGGCGCACGCCGAACTTGGCGCTGCTGTTGTCGTAGCGGTCCACCACATGCACGGCCAAGCCCACGGTCCCGTAGGCGGCGGGCACCACACCCTTCAGGCTGTAGCTGCCGTTGGCCCCCTGCGCGGCATGGCCTACCGCAGCGCCCGGATAGGGCTGTACGGCGCTGTTGTCCGTAAGCGGGTAGAGGCGCAGGCCCAGGATCTCCGGCCGCGTGTTGTCCGGGATGTCATAGCCAAGGGCTTCAGGGTCCACCGCATGCTGGTCGCCCGGGCGTCGCAGCTCGAAGTGGAGGTGTGGCCCGCCACTGCCTCCGGTGTTGCCGCTCAGGCCAATGACCTCGCCTTGCTTCACCACCACTTCATCCTTTTCCGGGTAGATATCGATGCTGAAGTCCTTCTTCGCATAATGAGCGGCCAGGCAGCGTTCGCCCACCTTGCCTTCCAGCCGTTGCAGGTGTCCGTAGACCGAGGTGTAGCCATCGGCATGCTGGATGTACACGGCCTTGCCGTAACCCCAGGGACTGATCTTGATGCGGGAGACATAGCCATCGGCCACCGCTTTCACGGGGATGCCTTCCCGACCCTCGGTGCGCATGTCGAGCCCACTGTGGAAATGGTCGCTTCGGGGCTCCATGAAGTTGCCGGATAGCTGGACCGGGATGTCCATGGGGGGGATGTACCGGGGAGGCGTGGAAGGCTTCTGCGCAGTTGCGCAGATCGACATCAATAGGCTGATGAACAGCGTATTGAACGGCTTTGATCCAATTGTTGTTAGAGACGGAGCGGAGGCGCGTGTGGCCGTGTGGCGCATGGTGCCGCAAGCTACCCGTAAGGGCAGGGGCGTGCGCATGAGGAGCTGGGAACGGATCAACACCGGAGGGTTTATACAAAGGGCGTGCTGGAACGGAGTGCGCGGCTATCTTTGGGGCCGGACCATCGAACGGACTTCCGCAAGCGAGGGGCCCACACGTGAAGAACCGCCTGACCACCATCCTCCATCAGACCGAACGTCTGGTGGCCGATCGCAACGAGCTGAAGGCCCGTGTGCAGCGCTTGGACGGTGAGCTGGGTGACCTGCGCCGATCGGAAGAGGTGCTGCGGGCGCGTGTGGCCGAACTGGAACGGGAGAACGGGGTCCTCCGCAAGGCACGCAGCGCCGAACAAGGTGTTGCCGCAGCGGGTACCAAGGAACGCATCGACGAGCTCGTGCAGGAGATCGATCGCTGCCTGGCCCTCATTACGCCAGCAGCACAACACAACTGATCGATGGACGAGCGCGCGATACGCATTGAACTGGCCGGCCGGGCATACCCCCTCACCATCAGTGCTTCTGAAGAGGTGAACGTGCGCCGGGCCGTGGACGAGATCAACGAGAGCATCAACCGCTTGAAGGCGAGCTATCCCCTCACCGACAAGCAGGACCTGCTGGCCATGGCCGCCCTGGAGGTGACCGTGCGCGCCCTCAACAGCGCTGCCGCCGAGCAGGATCACGCCGTGCAAGAGCTCCTGACAGCCCTTGAACGCACGCTCTCAGAGGTCCGTTCCTGACCGTTCGATCCCGGTGCCCGCACGCCCTAAGAGGCCCATGGTCCGCTAAAACAACGTGGAACACATGGATATGACCAGCATTCTGATGGGCCTCCTGGCCGGCCTTGTGGTCGGGGGAGGCGTCGTCTACCTCGTGGTGAGCAACGCCATGAAGAAACGCGCGGCGGGCATCCTCAAGGAAGCCGAAGTGCAAGCCGAAGCGCTGAACACGAAAAGGAAGTGCGCGATCGCGAACGGGCGGTGCAACAGGCCCAGGAGAAGGCCAAGCAGCGCGAACAACAGCTGAGCCGCCAACAGCAGGAACTGGCCAACAAGGAAAAGAACGTGGACCGCCTCAAAGGCGAACTCGAACAGAAACTCTCGGGCTTGGAGCGCCGCAAGGAGGAGACCGAAAAGATGCATGCCAAGCAGGTGAACCTGTTGGAGAACATCAGTGGGCTGAACGCAGAAGAAGCCCGCAAACAGCTGGTGGAAAGCCTGAAGGACGAGGCCCGCACCGCCGCCATGGCCCACATCAAGGATGCCCAGGAGGAGGCCAAGCTCACCGCCAAC
>JALOLX010000205.1 GCA_025455765.1 Flavobacteriales bacterium
AACGCCTGGCGGAACGCTCAACAAGTACTTCGCCGGTACCGCCGTGAGCATGCTGCCCTGGTTCGCCGCAGGTCATGCCATCGCCCTGCTCGATCCAGAGGCGCCGCGCGATGGGCTGAGCAAACACGAGATGCGCGCGCTGTACCTCGCCGCTTGGTTCTACCTGTTCATCGGCCTGTGGGCCATGGCCGCGCTACTCCGGGACATGGGCGTGCGGCGCGCGGCGGTGGCTTGGACCATCCTGGCCTTTGGCTTCGGTTCCACCCTGATCCAGTATGCCGGCTTCCAACCCGGTTGGTCGCACATCCATTCCTTCTGGGTGGTGGCGCTCTTCCTGCGCTGTGTGCAACGGCTCGCCCAAGGGGCGCACATCCGCTGGAGCATCGCGGCGGGCGCGCTCTTCGGCCTCATCGTGCTCATCAGACCGGTGAACGGACTGCTGCTGCTGGCCATTCCTGTGGTGGCGGGCGACAGCTCACGTGCCCTGATCCAGCGTTGGTGGGCAGCACGCACCACCGCCGCGATCTCCCTGCTCATCGCTCTGCTCATCGTGGCGATACAACCCCTGTTGTGGAAATTGCAGACCGGCCAATGGCTCGCCTACGGCTATGAGGGCGAAGGCTTCCAGTGGGACCGGCCCGAAGTGTTCAAGGTGCTCTTCGGCTTTCGGCGCGGGCTCTTCCTGTGGACACCCGTGCTCCTGCTTTCCGCGCTGGGGACCGCGCTCCTTTGGCGACATGACCGCACCCGCGCCGCCTGGCTTACGCTCTATTGGATCGCGAACGTCTATGTGATCAGCTGCTGGTGGATCTGGTATTACGGCAGTGGCTTCGGCGCACGCGTGTTCGTAGACCACTACCCGGTGCTGGCCATTCCCTTCGCCTTGCTGCTCCAACGGATCACCGGCCGCTCCTGGCTTGCTGCGCGCACGTTCATCACTGCTTGCATCGTGCTCCATCTCTTTCAGCTGTGGCAATACCACGTTGGCATCCTTCACGCCGAATGCATGGACCGTGCGAAGTATGTGTGGGCCTTCGGGCGCTGGCGGGCCGAGGATCGCGGCAAGCTGGGTGGCAACTACCAGGAAGCACCCTTCAACCCATATGGCTTGCAAGTTCTCTTCGAAGAAAGCTGCGACATCGACAACCCGTGTATCAATTGGTATAAGGGCAACATGGTCATCCACCCCAAAGCCTTCAGCACCCGTCACGTAGTGGCGTTCGATACGATCACGGAGTTCGGGCTCGAATACCGGTTACCACCGGGGATCGTGCCTGCTGGCCGTGCGCTGTTCCTGGAAGTGGGCTACCAGCGCTACGAGGAGCGGGCCGGTGACAGCTTCGGTGCACTGGGCGTTACCGTGGTGCAGGCCGAAGGCAAGCCCCCTTACTACTACGAACCCTTCCCCATCGATCCAGTGCCCAACACCGAGCACGACCACTGGGAACAGATCGAATACCGCATCCCTGTGCCACCTGTGCCACCCGACGCCTCCGTGAAGTTCTACTTCTGGAACAAGGACCTCAAGGCCCGCTTCCTGGTGGACGACGTGTTCATGCGGGTGAACGTGGTGCGCCCCTATTGATCCTGTGTGGGCCCAGCAGGATTTGAACCTGCGACCAAGGGATTATGAGTCCCCTGCTCTGACCGCTGAGCTATAGGCCCGAAAGGCTGCAAAGGTAGCCGCCCATACCTTCGCCCGCCCGTTCCATGCGCTACGATACCCTCCTGCTCGACCTCGGCGGTGTCCTCATCGATGTGGATTATCGCGCTGCAGCCCGCGCCTTCCACGCCCTGGGGTTCGAGGACTTCGAGACCCTCTACAGCAAGGCCCAGCAGGATCACATCTTCGATGGATTCGAGACCGGAAGCCTGGATCCCACAGCGTTCCGCGATCGCATCCGCAGCCTCTTCCGGCCCGATATCACCGACCGCGAGATCGATGCCTGTTGGAACGCCATGCTGGGCACCATCCCCCCTGCCCGCATCACCCTTCTGCAGCGGCTGAAGGAACGCTACCAATTGCTCCTGCTGAGCAATACCAACGCCATCCACGTGCCCGCCTTCGAGGCCATCATCGCCCGCGAGAACGGCATCACCGACTTCCGCTCGCTCTTCCACGGCGCGTACTACAGCTGCCAGATCGGCCTTCGCAAGCCCCATGCGGAAGCCTTCCACCATGTGCTGGAACAACACGGCGCAGATCCTGCTCGAACGCTCTTCATCGACGACAGCATCCAGCACGTGGTGGGCGCACGCGCTGCCGGCCTGCACGCCGAACACCTGGAGCTGGAACGCGAGGATGTGCTGGGAATGGTGGAGCGGTTGGGGTTGCTCTAGCCCCGCACTGCTCAATGTGGTCGCAGTCCTTGTCCACAAGGAGCAGGGCGCTGGGAACACCGCACATCGTTCAGTCGTAGTGATAACGGCACGCCAGCACGACCACTTTTCGGTCCGCGCGATCACCGCTCACTGCGTACACGAGTCGATGCTCACCATCGATCCGCCTCGACCAACAGCCTGCCAGCTGATGGCGCAGCGGCTCCGGCTTTCCCAAGCCCTTGAATGGGTCGCGGCGGATATCGGTGATCAACTCGCGGATGCGTTCTGCCTTCTCCAGGTCGGCATCAAGCCAGTAGCAGAAGTCCTCCCAGCCGTTCGCGGTGATCTCAATGCGCATCCGCTCAACTGCGCTTGTTGAACTCCTTCGGCGTCACCGCCTCACCGCGCTTCATCTGCGCCATGGACTCCTCCAGCCGCTCCCGGTTCTTCCGGGTCGAAAGCAGGTAGTTGGTCTCCACCAAGGCATTGTACTCCTTCAGCGGCAGTATCACCACGGTATCGTTCTCGTCGGCACTGCGCGAGACGACGATCACCTCGAACGACTTGGTCACGCGGTCCAAGTACGTCTTCAACTTATCGCGAAGGGCAGTGACAGGGATGGCGATCATGTACGATACACTGTACGTACAAAGGTACAACTGAGCGTACCGTTCTGCAACTTCCAGACCCGGCCCATCGACGGCACGTTCCTCTCCCTATGGCCTTGCCCGCCCCTTCCCGTTGCGCCTGGCCTTCGGCAACGGCAACACCTCCGCCATCCGTAGCAGAACACCCGGCAAACGGCGATCACCTGCGATCATGTCCTCCGGAACGAGGTAATGGTCCTTGCTACCAGGGTAAGCGGGAGCCAGCTCGCAGCGACCTTCCAGCTCAAGGCTCTCCGCCATGCGCTTCACGAAGAGCTGATCATCGCAGATGAAGGCCACCGGCTTGCCATCGGCATACAGCGCGTACTCGCCGAACATGGCTCTCACCGTGAACCGTTCGGGTAAGCCCAGCTGGTGCAGGACGAAGTCGGCGGTGTGCTTCTGTGAGGCCATCGTTGCAGATCTACCGGCTCCAACGGCGCTGCCTTACCCGATCTCCTGGCACAGCTCCACCAGCACTCCACCCGCGCTCTTGGGGTGTACGAAGCACACCAGCTTGTTGTCCGCACCCCGCTTGGGTTCTTCGTTGAGCAGCGTGAACCCCTCGGCCCGCAACCGCGCCATCTCGGCCCTGATGTCCGCCACTTCAAAAGCGATGTGGTGGATGCCCTCCCCGCGCTTCTCAATGGCCTTGGCAATGGGCCCATCGGGCCGGGTGCTCTCCAACAGCTCGATCTTGTTGGGACCGGTGCGGAAGAAGGAGGTGATGACGCCTTCGCTCTCCACTTCCTCTCGCTTGTACGGTTCCGCGCCCAACAAGCGGGCATACAGCGCCTCAGCCGCGCTCAGGTCCTTCACAGCGATACCGATGTGCTCAATGCGCAGCAGGTGTTCCATGCGTGCAAAGGTGTGGCACCCGTAGGGAACGAAAAAGCCCCCCGAACGCGGAGGGCACCTTTCGATCGATCGACCGGGCTCAGCGCTTGATGAACGTCTCGCCGGTCTTGTTGTCGTAATTGAGGTAGTACATGTCCTTCTTCAAGGTGCTCACGTCCACCGTATTGCCGTAACCACGCTTCACGATGTTGCCGAACTGGTCGTACACCTCATA
>JALOLX010000009.1 GCA_025455765.1 Flavobacteriales bacterium
GCCTTCTTCGGTGTAATAGGCCGGTGTGCTCATGGCCGTGGTCTTGAAGGGTGAAGAATGGAAAAGGACCCCGAGAGGTCCTCTTCCAAAGATAGGATGGAACGATCAGAGGCTGATCCGCACCCCGATGCTGTGGATACCAGCAAAGGGGTTGGTGCTACGGTAGCTGTAATCGACGGCGAACGCACTCTTCTTTTCGGTACCGAATGGCAGGTCTACGCTGATGCCCGCAGATGGACCGGTGAGCACGGTGGTACGCTCCTCGTCGCTGGTGATGCCGTCCTCGTACATGTAGCCACCACGCAGGTGTACCATCTTGCGGAACGCGTACTCAACACCGAGCAGGAACTGGTCCTTGGTGAAGGAGTTGGACACGAACGTACCCGCGAAGGTGAGGCGGTGCATCTCGTTGATGTGCCAATCGTAGGCTGCGCCGATGTTCAAGAGCGAAGGGATCTCAAAGCCTTGCGAACGCTGCTCCAGAGTAAGTTGGTCGCTACCTTGAGTGAGCATGCCTTGGACCGCCATACCATCTCCCGTGAACGACATCGCGGGGCCAACGTTCTTGAGCGCGATACCGAAATGCAGGTTCTCCTTTTCACCGGTCACATACTGGATGCCTGCATCGAAGCAGACTCCAGAGGTACGCACGTTCGAGATGGACTCAGATACGATACGCAAGAGCACACCACCACTGATGCTCGAAGAGAACGCTTTGGCGTAGGAGATCCCGATGTTGGACATTGCCGGACGGAACGTGCCTCGACCTCCTTCAGGATTATCAAAGGTGGTCACTTCGATCTCGCCGAAACCGAATGTGGTCGCGCTCAGACCAAGGACACCGGAAGAACCCAGCTTCTGGCCAACACCAATGCTGTTGATGGATACCCCGCTGCCGGAAAGCCACTGAGTGTTGGCAAAGACCAGCTCTGTCTTGTTCACTTTGGACAGGCCTGCGATATTGCCGAACATGGCCTCCACTCCACGCAACGAGGCGGAATTGGCCATGCCCATGCCCGCAGAACGGGACCAAGGGTTGATCAACAACTGGGTTGCACCAGCGGAACCCGCACGGTCGGGGTTACCTGCCTGCAAGGATGCACCAGCCAAAAGGGGCACACTGGCCAGCAGGGCCATAAGTCGGTTAGTCGTACGCTTCATCGGCTCGCTTCGCTATGTACGTCTCTATCTCGTTGCTCTTAGAAGTTCTGCAGGTCCAAGGGGCGCAGCGCACCGAACCACTTGATCACCTTTTCACCGACACCAGGCACCTCGACGTGGCAGATATACACACCGCCTGCGATCGGGATGTTGCTGGCATTCTTCAGGTCCCAATCGAGGAATGTCACTGAATTGTCCTTTCTGAACTTACGCACCAACGTTCCGCTGGTATTGTAGATGGAAATGGTGCAGGTCTGTGGCAGGTTGATGAAACGAACGCGGTTCTCCAACCGGTTCGGCTCGTAACCGCTGAACCCATAGTAAGGGTTGGGCACAACATTGATCTCGTCCAAAAAGGACTCAGCTACGGTAGCAACTTCAAGGCTGGTCTCCAATCCTCGCGTGGTGAAGGAATAGAGGGGCAGTCCTTCGTTGCGCGCCGGCACGATCGGGTCAAGGATACCTGCGTAATCGATGTAACGCAGATAAGGCTTTTGAACGTTCAGCGTCACACGTGCATCGGTACCCAGGAATTCAGTTCCTTCAATGCTCAAGGCGCTACCGACCCAACCGATGGCCTCGAACACGGCCGCGCGCTGCGAAGCCGAGCCGCTTGACAGACGACCCATGATGTGCGCACCATCATCGTAGTTGGGCACTTGGTTCGCGTTGTCACGGATGCGCCGCTGGTTCTTGAACACATAGATCCAATGGCAACCTCCGAAGAATGGCTCACCCGATGCCGTCAGCACTTGACCAGATGGGTTCCAGCGCATGTCACGGCCAATATCCCCACCCCAGAAGCTATTCTCACCGTATGCGATGTTCAAGCGTTCACCGGTCTCCAGATCGATGGCGTAGCCGGGGAACCATCCCATGCCCTGCGCATTCACGAGCGTTGCCTCTGCCTCATTACAACCCGGCGTTCCGGTCTTGCGACCCTCTTTATCGATACTTGCTGCCCTGCGAAGACCCAAGCGAGGAGCCGCGCCTTCGGACAATGCCGTGTTGCCTTCCTGCTCGAACACCGGAGAGCGGGTCCATTTGTTGCGGTCCTTGGTAAAGACCACTAGCACGCTTGGAAGATCGCTCAGCCTGCTGTTCGCCATGGATTGGTTCACATCCAGGGGACTGCCGGGCTGGAATGGTGCTTGGCCCACAAGCGGCCATGGCGCCCAGGTTCCACCCAGCACAGTTTCATAGATCTGTTCATTATCACGACCCGGACGATCGTTGTAGAGCGTAGTCTCCCCTTCCACATCGAAACTCTGGGTTCCGGAACGGATCCAGTTGAAGGGATTGAGATCTCCCTCTCCATCCACGATACCCGTTAGCCAGGCTTTGCTGGGATCATCAAAGACCAGCGAGCCGGGGCTGGCCAGACCGGTAAAGGCATCATTGGTGCCCAGTTGGTCACGTGTGTAAAAATGCTGACCAATGGTCACCGAGATGCCGTAATTCAAGATCAACTGCTCATTGCGCACGTCGATGGCACGATCCGAAGTTATGGTGTTGGCCGGCACATCCGGGAGCACCGTATTCTTCAAGATCCAAGTAGCGTTGTTCAACAGCTCCGGGGTTGTATCCTTGAAAAAGAGCTCGAAGTCGCCGGTCTTCACATTCAACGGATCGACCACCCGAACCGAGATCGGCCCCCTACCAGCACGGTATTTGAGCACATCCGAGCGCCAGGGTGGGCCAGCCATGATCACATTCTCAGTTTCACGTGTGATCTCCAGCGGCAACCGACCATTTCCCTGCCCTTCAGAGCGCGTTATCGCCAACTCGGTGCCGAAAGCCGCATTTGCCACAGTACCTCCTTCCTCAGGGGCTGGTTTGTGTGGAATGCCTACGGCCGCAACGATCGAACCTCGGGCGGCTTTGCGGCCTGCCACATAGGGGAAAGGTTGGCCCGTGCGCGCACCGATGTCGTACGGGATGTAATTGTTGTAGCCGTACGCAATGGCCAAGAAGTAGTACGACTTAAAGTTCACCAGCTTGGGATCACCAAGTGCGAACTTGTCCTCGGTGATACGGATGCTGTGGACAACACCCTCATTGGCTCCGTCTACCATTTCAGTCGGAACCGGCTGACCGATCTGGTCATTGAAGGGATAGTTCACGATCTGGCTGACACCATCCTCCACGTCCCCTTGGTATACCAATCGGGCCTTATTGATGTCATTGATCTCCGAGACACTCACGGTGGCGTCACGCAATTGATACACCTGGTACCCTTGGAATCGATACCTGCGATCGAGCAACTCACCATTGGGCCCCACCGTTGGGATGACGGGGTCGACCTCAGAATACAGCAACCCAAAGTTATTGCTACCTTCAGGGTTTGTCAGGTAAAGGACCAGCTCTTGGTCGAGCTCTTGAATAGCAACGTCCGGTGCATCAGGTCCATCAAGGATCTTGAAGCAATTGTCGAACAGGTTCTGGGCCTTGTCATCCGCTACACGAAGAGGACGCAGGCTCGCTGCGGCACCACCCGAGGAAGCACGTGCCCACACCACACCGACAGTAACGTTGTTGTAGGCACCAGGCAACAGCGTGAACGGCCCTGCACTTTGAACGAACCGACGATCAGGTTGGGCGAGCGTTGGCGCTTCTTCTGACCACGGAGCCTGCGGCACACATGCCGTACCCCAACCAACAGGGTCGGTATCGCCTGGGAACATGTAGAACGCGCGGGTATATTCCGGACTTTCCGTGTACCCAATTCCACCGTAGGACTGCTCCCTGTTGTTCTTCCAGATGGAGCGCAGGTAGTTGTAGAAGTGGATCGCGGTGGTAGGGTCAGTGATGTTACCGTTCGGAGCAGAGCGGTTGAAGTAAATGAACGCGCGCATGCCGAACCGTTCATTGTCAATGATGCTGTCGCTGTAGCCAATACCCAGACCGCTATATGGGATACCGCGCTGCAGCACGTAGTCCTGACAAGCCAATCCAGCACCAGGGCCCGGATTGTCTTCGTCATCCGGATCCTGGTAAGGGCCCTCAAAGAAGTCCACCCCCACTGCGGGTGGCTGGTTGCCATAACCGATACCACTTTGGGTGGTTTCGTCGTTATCATCCCAGTTGTAGGAATATCCCATACCGCGGCCCACGTCACATCCCGTGAAATCATCGTCCGCGTTACCGATATCCGGATCAACGAAGTGCCCAAAGTAGGTATTGGTCAAGGTCTGAGAACCTTGGTTGATGACCGTGTAGTTATAGAAGGTCATGTTGTTGATCTCGTCGTTCGAGCTGAAGGCGAACGCCTGAGCACGCACTTCCAACCCGATGGGGAAGCCTTGCGTCTCTGTGTGGGCATTCCCTTTGTCGTTGAAGATCCAATACACGTTGTAGTCACCGAACAACGAAACCGGGTCTTGCGGATCTTTGGTCTTGCACTCCTCTACAGAGGTGTCGAACCCATAGTCCGGGTAATCGCCGGCTGCTGGGTTATAATCGCCGTCTCCATCGTAGTCAACGAAAGGCGCCAGGTAAGGGGACTGACCTGCTTCCACATTTCCGATGGCAGGCCATTCAAGAATGGAAGCTGGGATCTGATAACCATTGGGGAAAGCTGCCTCCAGACAGGCCGGGTCGCCTTCGCACTGAGCAAAGACCCGATGCGCCAACGCTTCAGCACGGGTGGTGATCCAGAACCGATCGTACTGCTGGCACACTACATCATCCACGCTTGCGTCGCCCGTAACGGTCAACGGACCTGGCCAGAAATCGTTCTGGCCTCCGGCGCGGTAGAGCACACCAGCCATTTTGAGCTGGCCATCCTGGGATATCCCACCCATCCACAGACCGCCGGAGTAGATGGAGCGAGGGCCATCGTTCCCGATCGTCTTTGGAATTTCGTAACCAGAGCGGCTCACACCGCCGCGCACCTGCCACTTGTTCCCTCCGTTCTCGATCACCGCGCGTACGTTGTTGAACACCAGCTCCGTGGACTGCGAGGCCGGCGAACACGCTGCGGCCTTGGTCATGGATGCCGAGTTCTGTGTTGCCATTCCGCTCCCCGTGTAGGGCGGAGGCATGGCATGGGCTGCTTGCGCAGCTGCCACTATCAGGCTCAGAGCGAAGGTTCTGGAAACGATCGTGCTTTGTAGGCCTTTCATGGTCGTCTTGTGTGAATTCATCAGAAATCGAAACGAACGCCCAACCGAATGGTTCGTGGCGCACCGAAGTTGAAGGGGTTATTGATGCGCTCCGTGTACAGATCACGGTAGGAATCAGGGTCCACCTGAGACCGGTCCGTGAGCTGAGAGAGGTATCCATCGCTCGTGGGTGAGCCCGTGAAGCGATATACACCCAGGATGTTCTGCGTATTGAACAGGTTCGTCACCAACAGGTAAACGTTCAGGTTGGCCGTCTTCGCCTTGTCACCCTCCTCTCCTCCAAAGCTGAGCGGGATGTCCCGGTCGAGCTGGATGTCCGTGGTGAACTGCCAGGGCAGGCGAGCCCCGTTCAACGTGCCGTCCAACCGATAATTGGTCTGACCAGCACCTTCGTTCACAACAGCGCTCGAACGGCTGTACGGCGTACCGCTACCCAGGATGCTGACGATGTTCAGGCCCGTCCCTTGCAAGAAGGGTTTACCTGCGATCATGGGTCCATTGTAATCCTTACCGCGTCCGTAGCGGTAATCAATATTCACCTGGAACCGGTGACGTTGGTCGAAGTCCAACGGAGCGATGTTCCGCAGATTGGGCTGACCGGTGTTCACCAAGCTGAGGCCGGACTCCGGTCCCGAACCAGTACCATCAGCGAATTGGAGCGTGTAGCTGGCACGCATGGATACATTGCCCGTCCGACGCAGGTCGAAAGTGCTCGTGAACCCTTTCACCGTACCGAAGTCGAAATTGTCGAACGTGGTGTAGTTCACCGGCCATGCGTTCGCCACGTTCCGAACTTGGATCTGGTCCCGCAGCTCGCGGTAGAAGGCAGCCAGCTTCAGCGATGACGACTTGCTCAGGACTTGCTGGAAGCCGAGCTCATAGTCGATGGTCTTGGTCGGCCTAAGATCGGGGTTGGTCACGCGATTACTGGTCTCTTCCAAGTACGCATACCCAGTTAAGTCGGGGCGTGATTGTACTGCATTGGGACGCTGGGTCAACACGTCATAGTGCGCAAAGAAGACCGCTTCATCACTGATCGGGAAGGAGAACGCAACGCGAGGCATGACGTTCACCACCGGACGGTAATCCTGGAAGGCACCGCGCTCAAGGGCAGAACCAGTAAGACCAGTAAAACCAGTTTCACCTCCGCGTGCGCCTCGGTTGACGAGCAGTGGGTTCACGCCGCCACCCTGTTGCAAGGCGTTCCCATCGGGCAGTTCCCGACCATCGGCATTGTACCAGATGTCCCCGTTCCGGTAACCCACAACGGATGTAGGATCTTCAACGGAGTTCACATACACCACATAGTCGTCGCCGATGTTGGAGGGGCGATCGGCAAGCGCACCACGTAACTCATTGGAAATCCCCGGGATCTCGTCACCAGCGCGGTAGGCTTCAGCGAACAGATATTTATCCTTGAGCACATTGGTGTTCGCATCGTAACGGTCCACTCGCACGCCAACGTTGAAGATGATGTCGTCGAACGCGAACTTATCCATGATGTACCCCGCCATGTAGATCGGCTGGAACGGAGCCTGTAGACGGGTGGGATTCCCATTTTCGTCGGTATCATCGAAGAAATCGTTGAAGCTGGGGCGTCCACGTACGACATTACCCAATCGGTCGTAGCCGACGAAGGTCACCAAGCTATTTCCGTTGTTGATGAGCTCGTCCGCAGAGAACATGTCCAATGCAAAGACACCAGGGTCAAGGGCATCCACATCAATGAAATCGGTCCCGTCCACATTGAGGCCTAGCGCTTGACGCAGGTTGCGGTCAAAGTTCTGTTGGTCGGTACCCCGGCGACGGTCGAATTGGATGAGGTTGAACGTTCCATTGTTGAACTCGAAGGTATCGAGAGGTGTCGTATCGTCGAATTCGCGGAGGTGGAAGTTAGCTAGCTGTCGGGCACGCGTCCACAGACCGATCGGCGCAAGATCGTAGCGCCGCTGGGTGAGCTGCTCGTATTCGAATCCCACCTGCACAGCGTGCGATCCAATGTCCGCGCTGCCCGCTGCGGTGAAGCGGATCTGATCGTTCTGACGTCGCGAGAATTCTGCACCGTCCGGGTTATCAATGAATCCAATGTTGTTGTACAGGTCGTAAAGCGAGCGGGGACGTTGACCGTTCCAGAGCGCACCCCGAGCCTGGGTCTCGTCAAAATTTTCGTAATAGCCGATATAGCCTTGACCGGGAACTGCCGGAGCGCCGAACAAGAAGGGAAGGGGATACCCTTCGCGCGGCAACGCATTAAAGTAGTAGTTCGTGATCGATGCGAGGTCCGGGTTCTGACTTCCTGGTGTGAACGTGACCAACGTGTCCGTGAAACCCACCTGTTGCCAGTATACATTGCCCGTGTCCGAGGTAAGTTCGTACTGGGGAGCCCTGAAGGTATTGAACTTGCCTACATAGCCATAGTCGAAGAACCGCGAACCATGTACCTGGTCTTCGACACGTTGGTTGAACCTGCTGTAGTCCAACTGCAACGTGTAGAAGGCATTCTTAATGGTAGAGCGGTTCTCCTCCTCTTCAGAGCGGTTGGTGAAGCGCTGGGTGAACTTTACGAAAGCGCGCCACGTGGTTGCTTGGATCCTGATATTGTTTTCAGGATTGAGCAAGGAATTCCTGCGATTGAAGGACTGGCGATCGTTCACATCCAACGAACCGCCCAAGGTCAGGTTGATGGTAGGCGTAGTTGCGATGTCGATCTTTCCGGACGCCAAATAATCCTTACGACCTGCGTTCTGGCGGGTCTTTAATCGTTCGATGTCCGTGGCGCGCAGGAACTCCGAGGTATAGGCCATTGCCACATCGCCTTCACCCGTTGGAAGCAGCCGTGCGGGATTCTGAAGGATCCGCTCACGCACCTCTGGCTTTACGCGAACATCGCCAATGTAGAGCGGGTCATTATCCACCACATTGGTATACTGGCCAGAGAAGAAGAACCCGATCAGCGGCTTGGTCTTATTGCCCAAGCTATCCTTCTTGAAGATCAGTGGACCAGCCAAACTGGCTTCCACTTGGTTGAAGGCGTATTTATCGAGTCCCACGATATCGGTTATGTCGGATCCGACCTTGTAACCGGACGTAAGGTATTCCAGACCTCCGAAGAATTCACGGCTGGGGCCACGAGTGGTGATGTTGATCAAGCCACCGGTCACGTCGCCATAGTTAGCGGGAACACCACCCGTGATCACCTGCACCTCTTCGATCGCACTCTTGGGAAGACCCGTGCCAGCACCTGCGGGCACTTTCACACCGTCGATATAATAGTACGTGTTCTCTGAACGCGAGCCGCGGATACTGATACCACCACCGGTACCGGCATCACTGGCACCAGCCACGGTTGTAGCAATGGATGCGGCAGAACGACCGGGCATCTTCGCAATGTCCTCCCGGGTTACCGTACCTCCCGACGCACCACCATCACGATCGATCAAAGGAACAGTGTACTGAACCACTTCGAACTCCTTCAGTTCCACACCGGCGTTGAGCGCGATGTCCAGGAAGGTGATCTTGTTGCTGCTCACCACCACGCCGGTCTGCTTGTACGGCTGGTAGCCTACATAACTGACGATGACGTCGTAGGTACCCGGATCGATCGGCTTGATGAAGTAGTTGCCATCGAAGTCCGTGGCCCCACCAGAGACCTGGGTACCACGGTTCTCAACGACCACGTTCACGAAGGGGAGCGGCTCGCCCGACTTCTTGTCTGTGATCTTGCCCTTCAGGCTACCAGTACCCACCTGCGCCTGCAGGGAGACCAGTGCGAACAAGGAAAGGGCTACGGAGGAGAATATCCTTCTCACCATCAACGATAGGTTTTACGTTCAGCTGTACTTCGCAACGAGGGGGCGCTAATATAGCAAGATCCCGGATCGCCAAATTTTTCCTGCGCCCAGCGGGGACGGCCGCTCCGAGGAACGGTCGTTGGCTGCTGAGAACTGGCCCTATGCAGATGAACAGGCATTTGTGCGGGATCGCTGGGACGAATGTAGGGGCAACGGTCCGTCACACCACCAACCGTCCGCGCCAAAAGAAACGCATCCTATACACCTCAACGGTCGCCTCCATGGGTCAGCGGCCCAAGGTGCGGCGCAGCCACCCATCGCGGTGACGCCCACTGCCATGGCGATCGGCCCGCTTGGTATTGCGCTTGATGCGCTTGCGGGTGGCCTTGTCCTGAATGTCGAGGTGCCGCTTACGGTCATCCTTCACCTTCCTGGCCTTGGCCTTGCGCTCCTCCTTGGCCTTGCGGGCGAGGTTCTTTTCAGCCTGCTTCTTGGTAATGCCATCCTGGGCATGCAGAGCCACCGAGGGCGCCGCACTCAGAAGAACGAGCATGAGCAGACGACGGAACAGTACGCGCATGCTGCAAGGTTACGCTGTTCCTTGGGTTCCCGGCGAACACATCCCATCATCAGGCCCGCTCGCACGCAACGCGCTTACCTTTGTATACATGTCACGGAATACGCTCTTGTTCCTCGCGACGGCCTTCGGGCTGCTTTTTACCAGCTGCAAGCGGGAGGAACGCGGCGGTGTACCCATCACGCCGATCGACATCAGTATCAATGTGAACAACCCTGCATACGCCGATCTGGCCGTACCCGGCGGGTGGCTTTACCTCACCGGAGGGTCGATGGGCATTCTGGTGGTGCGCAGCACGCCCGAAACGTTCGTGGCGTTCGACCGCCATTGCCCCTACCGCACTGCTGATCTGTGTCGCGTGAGCGTGGATGAAAGTGAACTGATCGCGCGCGATACCACCTGTTGCGGATCGGCCTTCCTGATCCTCGACGGTAGCGTGGCCGAAGGACCCGCAGCCTTGAACCTGCAGCGCTACAATACCAGCTTCAACGGTACGACGCTGAGGATCTTTAATTGATGTGAGAGGGTGAGAGAGTGAGAGGGTGAACGCTAGAGCTGATCGATCTACACAAAAAGCCCCGGCGTCCTAACGGAGCCGGGGCTTGTCTGTTGCGGATGGGGCTCAGTAGCGGTACTCGTCGCTCTTGAAGGGACCGTTCTTCGGTACGCCGATGTACTTGGCCTGTTCTTCGCTGAGCAGTTCGAGCTCCACGCCGATCTTCTCCAAGTGCAGGGTGGCCACCAGCTCATCGAGGTGCTTGGGCAGCACATACACCTTGTTCTCGTAGTTCGCGTGGTTCTTCCACAGTTCGATCTGGGCCAGCGTCTGGTTGGTGAAGCTGTTGCTCATCACGAAACTGGGGTGACCGGTTGCGCAGCCCAGGTTCACCAAGCGGCCTTCGGCGAGCACGATGATGTCCTTGCCTTCCACGGTGTACTTGTCCACCTGCGGCTTGATCTCCACTTTGGTGTTGCCATACTCCTTGTTCAACCAGGCCATGTCGATCTCGTTGTCGAAGTGGCCGATGTTGCACACGATGGCCTTGTCCTTCATGGCGCGGAAGTGCTCTTCACGCACGATGTTGTAGTTGCCTGTGGCGGTGATCACGATGTCCACACGACCGATGACGGTGCTGAGCTTCTTCACCTCGTAACCGTCCATGGCGGCCTGCAGTGCGCAGATGGGATCGATCTCAGTGACCACTACACGTGCACCGGCGCCGCGGAGGCTGGCTGCGGTGCCCTTGCCCACGTCGCCATAGCCGCACACCACGGCCACCTTGCCGGCCATCATGATGTCGGTGGCGCGGCGGATGGCGTCCACTGCGCTCTCTTTGCAGCCATACTTGTTGTCGAACTTGCTCTTGGTGACGCTGTCGTTCACGTTGATCGCAGGCATCGGCAGGGTGCCGTTCTTCTCGCGGTCCTTCAGGCGGAGCACACCGGTGGTGGTCTCTTCGCTGAGGCCCTTGATGTCCTTGATCAGCTCGGGATACTTGTCGAAGACCATGTTCGTGAGGTCACCGCCATCATCGAGGATCATGTTCAGCGGCTTGCCACCCTCGAAGGCGAAGATGGTCTGCTCGATGCACCAATCGAACTCCTCGTTGTTCATGCCTTTCCAAGCGTAGACGGGGATACCAGCCTTGGCAATGGCGGCAGCGGCATGGTCCTGCGTGCTGAAGATGTTGCAGCTGCTCCAGGTCACCTCAGCACCAAGCTCCTTCAAGGTCTCGATGAGCACCGCGGTCTGGATGGTCATGTGCAGGCATCCGGCAATGCGGGCACCCTTCAGGGGCTTCTCTTTGCCATACTTGGCGCGGAGGGCCATAAGACCGGGCATTTCGGCCTCGGCCAGTTCGATCTCTTTGCGACCCCAATCGGCGAGGGACATATCCTTCACCTTGTAGGCCAGCTGTTCCTTGGTCTGTGACATGGTCGTGTTCATCGGGATACAAAGTTACGTCGCAACGCTGGATCGCAGGGGTTTCCTAAGTTCGCAGGCATGGCAGGCGTGTTGGAACAGTTGGAACGGGCAAAGAGTTCGGGGCGGAAGCTGTTGGGAGTGCTGATCGACCCCGACCTGGGCGGCCATGCAGAACAGCTGGAACGCACGGTGCAGAACGCCTGCATGGCGAAGGCCGATCTACTGCTTGTAGGAGGTAGTTTGATGACCACGGACCTCTTCGACGGTGTGGTGGCGCGCGTAAAGCAGCTCAGCGACCGGCCTGTGCTGCTTTTCCCGGGTAGTGCCACACAGGTGAGCGGCCACGCTGATGCCATGCTCTTCCTTTCGCTGATCAGCGGCCGCAACGCCGAACTGTTGATCGGTCAGCATGTGGTGGCAGCACCGGCGATCAGAGCCTTGGGGCTGGAAACGGTGCCCACGGGTTACCTGCTGGTGGACGGGGGCCGTCCAACGACCGCGAGCTACATCAGCCAAACGCATCCCATCCCGCACGACAAGCCCGGGATCGCAGCGGCCACCGCATTGGCCGGTGTGCTCTTGGGCCTCCGTTGCATCTATCTGGATACCGGAAGTGGCGCCCTGCGCAGCGTGGATGCCGCCATGGTGCAGGCTGTGCGCAAGGCAGTGGATGTGCCGCTGATCGTGGGGGGCGGTATTCGCACCCGGGAACAGGCGCAAACGCTGTGTGAAGCGGGGGCCGACATGCTTGTTGTGGGTACCGCCTTCGAGGAGGACCCTGAACTGATCTTCGCCATGAGCGAAGCGGTGCACCGCTGAACGGGATCGCATGCTGCGCCCTTTCACCGCCCTGCTGCTGCTGACCCTGCTGAACGGAACTGCAGCGGCGCAGGTACAACTGGACTCCTTGTGGAGCGTGTGGAACAACCCTGCAGCAGGCGACAGTGCGCGGTTACAAGCCATGCAGGTGTTGGCCTGGCGCACCGTGTTCGAGCAGCCCGACAGCGGCTTGGCCCTGGCACGGAAACAGTTGGACCTGGCTGAACGCAGCGCCAATGCGACAGCGCGCTACGAAGCCCTGACGACGCTCGCCGTGGGCAGCAGCATACAGAGCGATCTGCGCGCTTCACTGGCGTACCTGGAGGAATGCCTGCTTACCGCACGCGGCATGAAGGACCCGAAGCGCGAGGCCAACACGTACAGCAACATGAGCAACGTGTACAAGAACCTCGGCGACCTGCCGTTGGCCTTGAAGCACCTGCAACAGAGCTTGCGCATCGACCTGCAATTGGGGAACAAGGAAGGGCTCGCCGGCACCTACAACAACATCGGGAACATCCATACCGAACTGCAGGACCTGCCGAACGCCTTGGTACATTATCAGAAGAGCGCCGCCTTGGCCGAAGAACTGGACAGTGACAAGGGACGCGCACAGGCCCTGATGAACCTGGGAGCCACGCATCTGGCCCTGGGCGAACGGACCCTGGCGTTGGATGAGTTCAAGCGGAGCCTTCAGGTGTACCGGAAGCTGGGTCGTAAGCTGGAGGTGGGCATGGCCTTCAACAACCTGGGGCGCTGCTACACCGAGCTTGGGCGTAGTGCAGAGGCCTTCGCCGCGCTGGATTCCGCACAAGTACTGTTCGAGGCCTTGCAGAACAAACGTCTACTGGCGCGTAATCACTACTACCGGGGCACCTTGTGGCTACAGGAAGGAGATGCCGGAAAGGCCCGTGCCGCCTGCGATACAGGAGTGCGCCTGGCGCGCGAAGCGGGACTGGCCCAGCAACGCAAGGAGTGCAGCGAATGCCTGGTGAAGGCCTACGAGCGACTCGGCGATCTGGCGCTGGCCTTCCGCGCGCAGAAGGAATACCTGCAGGTGAGCGACTCGCTCGATGCGCTGAACAATGGCAAGGAAGTGTTGCGCATGGACCTTCAACGGCAGTTCCAGGAGCGCCAGATCGCAGACAGCCTGGACAATGCGCGCCAACGGTATGAGCGCGACCTGACCTACCAACGCGAATTGGGGCGCGAGCGTGAACAGCGGAACCTGTCGTTGTTCATCGGTGGTGCGGTGCTGCTTACGGCCTTGGGGCTTTGGAATCGCCTGCGGTATACCCGCCGTTCGCGTGCCTTGATCCAGCACGAACGCGACCGCAGCGATGAGCTGTTACACAACATCCTGCCCGAGGAAGTGGCCGCCGAGCTGAAGGCCAAAGGATCGGCCGAGACGCAGAGCTTCGAGCAGGTGACCATCCTGTTCACGGACTTCCAAGGGTTCACGCAAGTGAGCGAACGGCTGAGCCCGGCAGAACTGGTGGAGGAGCTCAACGCCTGCTTCAAGGCCTTCGACGCCATCGTGGATGCGCGCGGCGTGGAAAAGATCAAGACCATCGGCGATGCGTACATGGCTGCAGGCGGCGTGCCCGAACCCCGAGCAGATGCTACGCTGCAAACAGTGCTAGCTGCGCTCGACATGCAGGACTTCATCCGTGCACGCCATGCCGAGCGCAGTGCACGCGGGCTGCCCGCCTTCCGCATGCGCGCTGGCCTGCACACGGGCCCCATTGTGGCCGGTATCGTGGGCACGCGCAAGTTCGCCTACGACATCTGGGGCGATACGGTGAATACTGCCAGTCGCATGGAAAGCAGCGGCTCCGTAAACGAGGTGAACATCAGTGGCACCACGCGTGAACTCTTGAACGATGCGCCTGGACTGGTCTTCGATGCACGCGGCAAGGTGCAGGCGAAAGGCAAGGGCGAATTGGAGATGTACTTCGTACGCCGGGCTTGAACCCGAGCGCCGCTAGTGAACGATCAAGCGGCCGGTGCTGATGCCGTTCGCATGACGGACCTGGAGAAGGTGCAAGCCTGCATCCAACCCCGCGAGATCGAGTGGCATCGAACACCGTGAGCTCTGCTGCACCCGCGCCATCCTGCCATTGTACGCGCACCTCGTCGACGGCCGGGTTCGGGAACATGTGCAGCACGGCAGGCTCCAGAAGCTCGGACACGCTTACCATATTGCCCGAACGCAGACCGGTGGTGGCGCGGTCCGTGAAGCTGTTCCCATCGATCTCCACGAGGTCCGTACCACTGCACCGCACCGTGAGCCTTCCACCGGCGATGCCATTTCCGCCGGCGTCATTCAGTTCCAGCGCCAGGCAGGCTTCGGCAGGCAGTGTCACCCAGGCGGAATAGGTCCCGGCACTGGCGAACGGCCCACTGGTCGCAACCGGAGTGCCTTGGGCGTTCCGCAAGGTCCACGTGATCTCGTTGGCATTGTCGTCGGCCACCACCTCCACTTCCACGGTCTGCAGGGCACAGGCGTCCACCGCACCAGTGAGGGCCTGTTGCAGGATGTTGCCTTCCGGCCCTTGGTCGAGGACCTCGTTCACAGAAATGATGCGGAACTCGAGTTGATCGCCTTCGGTGACCTCGATGCTGGGCAGTGCCGGTTGGCGGATATCGCCACTAAGCGCAGCCGTGGCCAACACCCAGTTGAAGCTGTTCTGCACCAGACCGTTCTTCCAGGTCTCCACCACGCAGGTGGTCATGGTCTGGGTGCCTACGTTCTGGATCTTCAAGCGCGGATCCACCGAACCATCACACGCGTATTGAAGCCCTTCATAGGAAAGGATGCGGGCATCGAACGTGTTCTGAGCGCACATAGAAGCGGTGGCCAACAGGAATAAGAGGGCGATGGAGGTACGCATGGCAGGAAGCAATGTGCCCGCAAGCTACCCCACCCCGGCTGAGCCACCAATAGAACCTTTGTTACAGTCCCTCGGAAACCCAGAATGGGCGGGCCCTTCAACACGCTGCGCGATCAGAACCTTACGGTCAGTCCGCCCAGGAAATTCACCGGGGCTTGCGGGAAGAGACCGATGAAGGACTGTCGGCGATCGCCTTCGAAGAAGCTGTACACCCAGCCATTGCTTTCGTAGAGCTCGCTGAACAGGTTGCGCGCCGTGAGGTTGAGGTCGATGTGCCGAAAGGTCTTCGTGCCGACCAGTCCGAGGTTGAGGCGCAGGTCGTTCACCAGGAAGGGATCGAGCATACGGTCTGAGCTGCCGGTGTTGTCCAGGTACTGTTCGCCCACATACTTGGTCACGAAGGTGAGGTCAGCCTGTCCCCTACCCTGCTGCTCCCAACAGCGGAAGGTGAGCTCGCTGCCCGCCACGATGGATGGCGAGAAGGCGAGGTCCGTGGTGCCATGCTCGATCACACGCTGCGCGCCGGTGTCCCAGTCATCCACATACTCCACGAAGTTGCGCACCCGGTTGCTGCTGAAGCTGGCATTGGCCCGCCAGGTGAGGCGTCGTGTGGCCTGCAGCGCCCACATGAGTTCCACTCCTGCGCGGTAGCTCTCGGCGACATTGGTGCGCAGTGCGGCACCCACATCGTTCAGCTCGCCCGTCAACACCAGCTGATCGCGGTAGTCCATGAAGTAGGCGTTGATGCCGGTGGTGAAGCGCGCACTGCGCCGTTCATAGCCCAGCTCATAGTCCAGCAGTTGCTCACTGCGCGGACGGCTGTTCGGTGTGGTCTCTTCCAGATCGTTGCGGTTCGGCTCCCGGTTGGCCACAGCGAAGGAGGCGTACACACGGGCACCGTCCTTCAGGCGACAAAGCAGGCCTGCCTTCGGGTTGAAGAAGGTGTAGTTGACGCGTTGGGTGATGTTCTCCAGGTCGTTGTTGAAGCCCAGGAAACGGTAGTCCACCTGC
>JALOLX010000010.1 GCA_025455765.1 Flavobacteriales bacterium
ATCACCGGGTACGTTGCGGTTCTCCACGCGTTGCGCGTTGGAGTTGTTGATGGAGTTGTCGGTCCAGGTACCGGTGAGCTCTCCGTAGTAGCCATCGCAGGGCCAGGCTCCGGTGTGTTCGCCGTGACCATCGGGCGCCTGGTTGCCCGAATAGGGTACGGGGATGTGACCGAAGAGGAAGAGCGCCTTGACGTTGGTGGGGTCGCTGTTGTACAGGCTGGTGATGGTGTTGCGCACCGACTGCACAGAGGCTGTGCGACTTACATCGCTCCGGAGAACCGTCCAACCATCGGCTACAAGATCGTTCTGGAGTTGCTGAAGTTCGCTGGCCAGAGGTGCCGCCATGGTGTTGTCCACCAAGAGGATCATCTTGCCGCGGCTGTCCACTGCGGGCACTTCAATACCGGTGGCCACGTAGCCATTACCGGTGACGCCACCGGCCACGCGCACCACGCGGTATTCGTACAGCGTGCCCACCTGAACGGCATTGTCCTGGAACTGGGTGGCCGATGCGGTCACGGTGGCGTACGCGCTGCCCCATGCATTGGCATCGATGGTCTTGCGGAACACGGTGATGGAGGACGTGCTGGGCAGCGTGGTCCAGTTCAGGGTGATGCGAGCAGGGCTCGTCTGTACAGTGGCCCACAGCTGCACCGAGGCCCGCTCTGAGCTGGTCTGTGCGACGGCCAACGCCGGCAGCAACAAGAGGGCGATGATGACCGACCACCACCACAGGTGGCCCATACGTTCGCTTTCGGTCATTTTCCGCTCGGGCACAATGGTCCACAACAGGGAGCCGATCTCATGGATGGTATTGCGCATCGTTCTCATCGTTCTCACAGCGGTTTTTCGTCCTTGCTGGGTGCAAAGATCCACGGAACGACCATGCGGCGCCAGTGGCTACAACCCGCGTCAATACAGGCGTTCAGGAGGTTCTGGCGCCCATTGTTCCCGGTTCGTCGAGCTTCCGTCCCGGCTCGGCAGGAGCAGGACCCGTTCCGGCACTTTTCCACGATCCGACGAACGGCCTTCGTTCCCCGTTCAATTTGTTCCCTCACCCTGCAACCGAGCCCGGATGCCCATCGCCGCATAGTACCCCATGGCGAAGGCCCCCTGCAACAGGAAGCCACCTGTGGGGGCGTCCGTATCGAGCATCTCGCCAGCCACGAAGAGGTGCGGGTACCGCAGCAGGGAAAGGTCCGGAGCGACCTCGGATAGCGCGATGCCCCCCACGGTACTGATGGCCTCTGGGATCGGACGCAAGCCGTTCACCGGCACGCGTACGGCCTTCAGATCGGCGGCCCAACAGTTCCCGTCCAGGTAGCGCTGCTTCGGCGTAAAGGCCTTGAAGAAGGCCATGGCCGTGCGGTCCAGGCGAAGAGCGGCTGGCCGTTCGTTCCATCGCGTGGAACGCAGTCGCTCGGTAATGGCCTCTTCGCTGAGGTCCGGCTTAAGATCAATGATCAGCTCGGCGGTGCCGCTGTTCAGCAGGGCCTCACGCAGGACCGGTACAAGCGGATAAATGGCATTGCCTTCCACACCCTGAGCGGTAATGGTGAGCTCGCCACGGAGCGCGTGGAGACCGGCGCTGGCCCTGATGTTCTTCAACGGCTTGCCCGCATGGATGCGCAACGCCTCGGGAAGGGGCACCTCCACCCCACAATTCGATGCTGCGAAGGGTACTGTGGCTACACTGATCGCGGCGAAGTGGTCCAGCCAGTCACCCGTGGAGCCGGTCACTGGCCAGGATGCACCACCCAATGCAAAGAGGCAGCATGGATGATCGAGCACCATTCTGGTGCTGGCCGCTTCGATCAGGGGGCGTGCGTGCGGATCGAAGCCCACAAAGGCATGGTCCGTGTGGATCCGCACCCCGCGTTCGTTCAAGTGGGCACGCAGACGCTGCAACACTTCAGCAGGGCGCAGGCCACGCTGCGGGAACACCCTTCCGCTGGAGCCCACGTAGGTCTCTACACCCAAGGAGCTGAACCAGGCACGTAGCTCATTCGGTCCGAAAGCGGTGATGATCGGACGCAGGCGCTCCTGCGGCGAGTAATGTGCCAGATGCGCTTCGCCTTCGGTAGCGTTGGTGAGGTTCAGCCCGCCGTCACCGGCCACCAGGAACTTGCGTCCGACGGTCCGTTGGCGTTCATAGAGATCGACCTCCGCGTGGCTGGCCAGGACCGAAGCCGCGATCATGCCGGCAGGCCCCCCACCGATGATGGCCACCCGATCAACCATGGCCGGGCGCTGCGGCTTCAGAGAGGATCACTCCTTCACCAGGTTGTACAGCTCCTTCAGGTCCGGTGCCAGGATGATCTCGATGCGCCGATTGCGGGCTTTGTCCGCGGGGTCCACCGGTACATGTTCGCCCCGGCCCGCAGCGGTCACCCGCACGGGATCCATCCGGCTCGTCTCCTGGATCAACCGCACCACGCTGGTGGCGCGCAGTACGCTGAGGTCCCAATTGTCCTTGAGGGTGCCACCCGGTTGAACCTTATCCGTGTCGGTGTGCCCTTCCACAAGGACGTTCAGGTCCGCCTCGTTCTCAATGGCCTTGGCCAGTTTGGCAATGAGCTCCTTTCCCTTGGCATCCACGGCATAGCTGCCGCTCGGGAAGAGGAGCTTGTTGTCCATGCTCACGTAGATGCGGCCGTTGCGCTGTTCCACGGTTAGGCCCTTGCCTTCGAAGCCGGTGAGCGCCGTGCTTACGCGGTCCTTCAACGCGCGCATGGCAGCATCCTTGCTGGCCAGTTCGGCACGCAGTTCGGTGAGGGCCGCCTCGCGTTCGGCCAGGGCGCTCTCCTTCTCGTTCACACGACGCGCCAGCGCGTTCACCGAATCCTCCTTGTTCATCAGGTCGAGGCGGAGGCTCTCCAGATCGGTAAGGAGCTTGCGGTTCTCGCTGCGGTCACCGGCCAGGAGCTTGTTGTACTTGTCCAGTAGTTCGTTGTTCAGGTCGTTGATCTTGTCGTACTGCACGGTCATCTGGCGGAGCGAGGTACCCAGCACGGTGGTATCACGGCGCAGCTCTTCCACGCGCTTGGTGTTCTCGGCATCACGCGCTTTGATCTCTTCGAAGGCGGCCTGTGCATCGCGTGCACGGGCATTGGCGGCATCCACTTCGCCTTGCATGGTGCGCACACGCGTCTCGGATTCCTCGTATTTGCGGGCAGGTACGCAGGCAACGAACGCTGCACTGACGAGCAGCAGCATGGAGAGCGGGCGGAAGTAGGATGAACGCATGGCCGATGGGTGTGGAATGGGACGTTCAAAGGTGAGGCGGGTCACCGGTCGGAGACACGCCCATGCAACACTATTTTTGAACAGTACGTTCATAGGGCGTGGGCAACCCCACGCTCATCAACCGTTCGCCGCCATGCTCAACCGTCATTGGGCATCCACGCCCGCCTTCGATCTTGAACTGAAGCGCTATCAATTGTTGGCCTTTCTGCAGCGTGTGCAGCGTGGCTTCGATGCGGAGAAGTTGTATCCCTACCTCACCGAGCTGCGCCAACAAGTGGCCGATCTGGTGACCTTGCAACAGGGGCGTGAAGCATCGCAGGGATTACGGCAGGGAGATGTGCTGGGCTTCGATCTGCGACAGGCGCGCCTGATGCGGAGCGTGGTACCCGACCCTGATGAGCTCGGGGTGGTGGACGAACTGCTGGCGCTGGCCCTACCCGATCTGCAACAACAGGCCCAGTGGGGTGCAGAACTGCGACGGTCCTTGTTGAACGAGCTGGAACTTCGACCGGTGGGTCTGCAACCGATGCATCAGTACGAGGGCTGGCTCCTGCTCTTTGCAGGTACCGAAGCACGGGCCTACTCCTACACCATTCCCTGGGTGGTGAGCAGTGCCGCCTTCGATACCGCTGCAGAGGTACGCACGCAGTATGTGACGAGCTTCAGCTGGGGACCCGCCAGCCGCTTGGAACAGGTGCGTCATCGCTTGGAACGTGAGCGCCCATCACCGTTCTGGGTGGCCACCTATGCGTTGGAGGCGGGCCGCGAACTGCCACGCATGGAAACACTGCTGCCCCTGGCGCGGCATCTGCTCTTCGCGCGCATCGCGCAGCTCACTGGGCCGGACGGTCGAACCAGGCCGAGCGCAGCTGAAGGAAGTCCATCCCATTGATGGGCAGGTCGCGCACCCAGGGTTGCAACGCCCGCACCATGCGCTCATGGTAGATGGGGAGCACGACGGCATCTTCCATCAGGATACGCTCACAATTAGCCAACAAGCGCATCCGCTCGGTGCGATCGATGCTGGACTGGGCGGCCTGGAAGTAGGCGTCGTATTGCTTATCCTTGAAGCGGGTGCTGCTCAGGAACGAGGGTTCCGTCGTGTCCGCTGGTGCGTTACGCCCGTAGAACAAGGCGAGGAAGTTCTCCGGATCAGGATGGTCAGCCACCCAGCCTTCGCGCCAGAACTGGGCCTGTGCGCGTTCGACCCGCGCGAAGTGCTGCTCAGCGGGAAGCACGCTGATCACCGCCTGCACACCCAGGTTACGCTCCAGCATGACCTGCACGGCACTCGCCACGCGCACGTAGGCGGGGCCATCGTTGTTGACCTGCAGGAACACCGTGGGCAGATCGGCGCCCGAGGCATACCCCGCCTCACGCAGCAACGCTTTGGCCTGCGCGGGATCATAGCCCAGCAGCGGAACAGAGTCGTACGGATAGTCCGGGAGCCCTGGTGGTACCACACCGCGTTCAGCAGGCAGGGCCAGTTCACCGAGCACCGAATCCACCAGAGCGCGGCGATCAATGGCGAGGGAGAAGGCCTTTCTCACCCGCCGATCGGTGAAGGGCGCCCGTACCCGCGAAAAGCCATAGAACTGTACCGATAAGCCTGCCGCCGTGAGCACTGTGGGGGGGCCTTCAGGCCGCGCAGCCAGCGCCGTAAGCGCCGCCCGATCAGGCTCGGGGTAATAGGTGAGGGTTCCGCGTGAGAACGCCTCCCATTCCTTGGCGCGGTCCTGTTCGAAGGTCACCCGCACGCCATCGAGGAACGGCAGGGCATTGCCATGCTCATCGGTGCCCCAATAGGCCGGGTTGCGCTCGAACACCATGGAGCTTCCTGGCTTCATGGCGCGCAAGATGAACGCTCCGGTACCCACGGGATGCCAAGGCAGGTCGTCGCCATAATGGGCCACAATTTCCTTGGGGTATATCCAGCACCCTTGATGTGCCAACACCTGCAAAAAGGTGGTGGACGGTGCACTGAGCGTGATGCGGAACCGCCCGTCGTCCAAGAGTTCCAGGCCCTTTACCGGCGGTGGTGTGCGGCCTGCCATCACCGCGTTGATCCGCGCCCCGGCACCGAGCACCAGGTCCTGGAACAGCCAGGCCAGCAGGTTCCGGGGCCCAGGGGTGCACAGTTCCGTGAAGCAGTGCAGGACGTCCTCGCCCGTCATTTCGCGGCCCTTGCCACCCTCGAAACAGGGATCATCGTGGAAGCGTACACCCTTCCGCAACTCGAAGGTGTATACGGTATTGGTAGGGTCTACCTCCCAACTTGTAGCCAAGCCTGGCTGAATGCTAAGGTCAGTACCATCGATGCGTAACAGGCCTTCGTAGACCTGTGCAGCCAACCTGTACGACGACAGTTGGGTGATCCCCAGCGGGAACAGACCGCGCACGGGCGCAGACTCGTTATAGTTGAACATCCCGCCATACTTGCGGCCTCCCTGGCCTTCCACGGAGCGACCACCCGGTTCGGTGGGTGTGCAGGACATCCACGTGGTGAACGCGATGAACAGGAGGAGACGGAAGGCGTTGTGCTGCGGCATAACGGCCGGTAAAAGTATCCGAAGGCACCAAGGCCCTTCCACCGGTACCTTGGTCACGATCAACAGCCCAGTGGTGATGACGCCGTTCCGGCCGCTGGACCACGCATAATTTTTCCGCCGCCGCGCCGTATGTCTGCTGTGTCCCTGCCTTGCCGACCATCCGCTCTGCGGCGCGCTGCCCGCCTGTTGCTGGTGATCGCCGCCCTGTGGTGGAGCGGGTCGGCTGTGGCACAGCCCCTGTCCAACCTGCGCCAACGGTGGGTGAAGCCGGGTGCCGATACCCTTACGCTCGATACGCTCAGCATCGCCCCGGGCTCCTTACAGGTACTGTCCAACGGAGAGGCCCTCGATCCTTCGCGTTATGCCTTGGACCCTTACCGGGCCCGCTTGCTGATCCGTGATGCGCCTGACTCTGTGTTGGTGGCCTACCGGGTGCTCGCGCTGGACCTGGGGCGGCGGGTACAGCACAAGGACCCTGCCGCCCTCACCACTTTGGGGAACGACCGCGTCGACCCCTTCAAGTATGAGCCTCCGCGCGGCACCGACGACCTGCTGGGCATGCGCGGCCTGCAGCGTTCGGGCAGCATCTCACGCGGGGTCCTCTTCGGCAACAACCAGGACCTTGCGGTGAACTCGTCACTGAACCTGGAGCTGAGCGGACGCTTGAGCGACAAGATCAGTGTGGTGGCTTCCGTCACCGATAACAACATCCCCATCCAGGCGGGAGGCAACACGGCGGAACTGCAGGACTTCGATCAGGTCTTCATCAAGCTCTTTGAAGAAGGCGCCCTCGGCCAACCGACCAACTGGGAGCTGATCGCCGGCGACTTCGTGTTGCAGCGGCCGCGCAGCCACTTCATGACCTACATGAAGAAGAACCAGGGCCTCAGCTTCGAGGGCCGCACCGACCTGGGCACGAAGGGCAAGGGCCGCTCGGGGGTGAGCGCAGCGATCAGCAAGGGCAAGTTCGCCCGCAATGTGATCCAAGGCCAGGAAGGGGTGCAGGGCCCCTACCGACTGCGTGGCGATGCAGGTGAGCTCTTCATCATCGTGCTGTCAGGTACCGAGCGGGTCTATATCGATGGTCAATTGCTCCTCCGCGGACAGGAGAACGATTACATCATCGACTACAACACTGCCGAGGTCACCTTCACTGCGCGCCGTCTGGTGACCAAGGACCGCCGCATCACCGTGGAGTTCCAGTATTCCGACAAGAACTATGCGCGTTCCCTGGTGCGGGCGAACAGCACCCAGACCTTTGGTCGCAGCGCGTTCCACTTCAACCTCTTCAGCGAACAGGACCACCGCAACCAGCCGCTCCAACAACAACTGAGCGAAGCAGAACGCGAAGTGCTGCGCCTGGCTGGTGATGATCCGCTGGCCGCCACCGTGAGCGGCGTGGACAGCACAGGCTTTCTGGCCGACCAGGTGCTGTACCGCCCAGTGGATTCGCTTGGCTATAGTCCGGTCTACGTCTACTCCACCTCCGCTGATAGTGCCTTCCTGCGCATCACCTTCTCGCCTGTGGGCCTGGGCAATGGCGACTACGTGCAACAGGACTTCACCCCCAACGGCCGTGTGTTCCGCTGGGTGGCTCCGGATACGGTGAACGGGGTGCTGGTGCGCCGCGGTGACCATGCCCCCCTGCGCATCCTCATCGCACCGCGCAGCCAACAAATGGTGGTGCTGGGCTTTGAGCACATTGCCGGCCAGCGCACGCACATCCGCAGCGAACTGAGCTACACCAGCCTGGACCGCAACACCTTCAGCAGCGCGGACCAGAGCGATGACCAGGGACTGGGGCTGATGGCTTCGGTGGAGCACGCCATCCCCATCAGTGCCAAGGACAGCACATTGCAACTTACCGTGCAGGGAGATGTGGAAGCCGTTACGAGCAACTTCCGGGCTGTGGAGCGGTACCGCGCGGTGGAGTTCGAGCGCAACTGGAACGTGCAGGGGCGCACCCTTACCGGTGACCAGCTGCTGACCAATGCACTGGTGGGTGTGCGCGGCGCCAAATTGGGTCAGGTGCGCGCCGGACTGGGCACCTTTCAGGCAGGAAGCGAACAGAGCGGCCTGATGCAACAGCTGCACAGCAACATCCGTTGGCGGCGCACCGAACTTGTCGGGCAAGCGAGCCGGCTCATCACCACCGGCGTGCTGAACAGCGACTTCCTTCGCCATAAGGGCCAATTCCGCCAACGCTTCAAACACATCGTGCTCGGCTACCAGGACGAACACGAACTCAACCGCTTCCGATCCGACACCTCTTCGGCACTGCTCGCGGGCAGCTACCAGTTCCACGAATGGGAGGCCTTCGTCCAAAGCCCCGACACACAAGGTACGCGCTGGCGGTTGGCGGGCGGTCAGCGGGTGGACCGCGCGCTGCGATCGGGTGTGCTGACAGCTGCCGCACAGGCCACGTCCTACAGCCTTGACCTGGGCGTGGGCAAGGATCCCCGCAACCGGGTGGCTACGCGCTTTACCTACCGACGCCTGGACATCGTGGACAGCACACTCACCAGCCAGCGCCCCGAGAACACCTACCTGGCGCGCATGGACTACGACGCCAACATCGGCAAGGGCTTCGCTGTGGTGGACCTCTTCTACGAGTTCGGCTCCGGGTTGGAACTGCGCCGCGAATACATCTATGTGGAAGTGCCCGCCGGGCAAGGCCTCTACATCTGGATCGACTACAACGGTGACGGCGTGAAGGACCTGAACGAATTCGAGCTGGCCAACTTCGGTTATGAAGCCAACTACCTGCGTGTGTTCGTGCCCAGCAACAACTACGTGCGCACCTTCAGCAACCAGCTCAGCGCTTCGGTGGACCTGCGGCCTGCTGCTCGCTGGCTGGACAAGGACGGGCTGCGCGGGTTCATCGCACGCTTCTCTGACCTGGCCAGCTACCGCTCCGATGTGCGCACCACCACCGACGAGCTGCTGCAGGCCATGACACCCGTGGCCGTGGACCTGTTGGACAGCAACCTGACGGCCTACACCTCATCGGCCCGCAACAACTTCTATTACGACCGCACCAGCCGTACCTGGAGCGTGGACCACGCCTGGCAGCGGGACCAGAGCCGATCGCTGCTGTTGAACGGCTTCGAATCCCGTTCGCGGGAGTTCAACACCTTGCATGGGCGCTGGAACACCAGCCGCCACTGGACCGCCGAAGTGGAGCTGGAGCAGGGGCGCATCACCAACAGCTCCGACCTCCTGAGCGGACGCTCCTTCGACATCACCCAGCGCGGCGTAAAGCCCAAGCTCACCTGGCAGCCGAACACCTCGTTCCGCGCCATTGGCACCTTCAAGTATGTGGAGAAGCAGAACCGGCCCGAGTTCGGAACGGGTTCCACAGTGGCACAGGACCTGGGCATCGAAGCGCGTTACAATACCGTAGGCAAGGGCAGCATGCTGGCCACAGTGAACTTGGTGGACATCCGCTTCGAGGGGCAGGAGAACACCCCATTGGGCAACGAACTACTGAACGGTCTGCGACCCGGGACCAACTACACCTGGAGCATCGCCATCCAGCGCAACCTGAGCAACAACCTGCAGGTGGACATCACCTATAACGGGCGCCGGAGCGAAGGACTGCCCATCGTGCATGTGGGCGGGGCCCAGGTGCGGGCCTTCTTCTGAGGGCTGCGTTGGCCCCTAACGCAACAGGCCTCCGGGGACACCGAAGGCCTGCTGCACCCGAGCGGGGTCAGTTCTATTTCAGCGTGAAGTTGGCCTTCGAAACGAGGGCGCCGGACTCGTATACCTCCACCAGGTATTGGCCGGTGCGCATCTCGCTGGTACCGGTCCAGAAGATGCACACATCCACCGGCTGGTTCTGGTAGTTCACCTCACGGCGTGCGCTGAACTCACCTTCCACGCCATTGAACTTGAAGCGGTTATTGGCGTCAGTGGCGGGCAGCACCGTGCCGTCGGGGCTGATGACGCGCATGTACAGCACCTTGTCACCAGCTGACGTGATGCGGTTCTCACCAAGGGTGAAGCAGCACTTCACCATCTCAGCCTTGTTCGCACGGTCGGTGTCCACCTGCTTGCCGTTGTTCCGCATGAACAGTGCGCCTGCACTGATGCTGGTGGTATGCAGCACACTGCCCTTGGAGATCTTCCCTTCCAGTTCCTGCTTCTGTGTGGAGAGCGCTTCCTTCTGAGCCTTCTCTTCGCCCAGCTCCTGTTTGATGGTGAGGTTCTCGGCTGTCAGGAGCTGGTTGGCCTGATTGAGCGAATCGATCGTGGCCACATAGCCCTTCATGATCTTGCGCAGCGTTTCGGCCTCCTTCTTGGCCTTGGACAGGTCGTAATTGCCACGCTTCACACGGTCCAGCAGTTCTTCGATCTGGGCCTTCTGGGCCTCCATTTCCGTGGTGAGCTGCTCGTTCTCGGTCTTCAGTGTATCGTAGCTCGCAAGCATGTTCTCCAGCAAGTGGGTCACATTGTCCTTTTCACTGGTGATGGTCTCCACCTGCTGCTGCGTGGCCTCCACCTCCTTCCCGCGCTGCATCAACAGCCACAGCATCACCACGTTGCTGATGAGCAGCAGCACCACCAACAGGAGGAGGCCCGTGTTCGATCGGTTCTTGTTCTCGTTGCCTGAAGTGGGGCTTTGCTGCTCCATGGTCGCTTTTCGGATGGGTGCGCTAAATTAGGATCGCGCCACAAGGGCCTTTGTCAGACAACGCGAACGCTTATCAACAAAGTATTGAACCCTGCACCCGTCACCCTGCGCACCTGGCTCAACGACTTCGTCGGGCTCTTCGTACCGCGACTGTGTCCGGCGTGCGACAAGGCCTTGATGACCTTTGAGGACGTGCTCTGTCTGGAGTGCCTTGCCGATCTGCCACGCACCCGGTTCCACCACGATCCGCAGAACAAGGTGGAACAGCTGTTCTGGGGCAAGGTGCAATTGGAGGCGGCCAGTGCCTTCCTCCAATTCTCGCGCAGTGGCAAGGTACAGGGCATGCTGCACCAATTGAAGTACCGGCAGGACCGCACCGTGGGTGTACACCTGGGTCGATTGATGGCGGAAGAACTTCGGAACGTGCCCCGCTTCCAGGGTGTGGATGCCTACCTACCTGTGCCCCTGCACCGCCGCAAGGAGCGCAAGCGGGGTTACAACCAGAGCCGCGTACTGGCAGAAGGCATGGCCGATGTGTGGCCCAAGCCCATTCTGGGGCAGGAACTGATGCGGGTGGTGCGCACACCGAGCCAGACCCGCAAAGGCCGTCTGGAGCGCTGGGTGAACGTAAAGGAGGCCTTCCAACTGCCCGATCCCGAAGCCCTCCGCGGCATGCACGTATTGATCATTGACGATGTGGTGACCACGGGTGCCACGGTGGAAGGCTGCATCAAAGCGCTCGAACGGGTACCCGACCTACGGGTGAGCCTGTTCACCGCCGCATGCGCCTGACCCCGGTACCTTTGCCGCATGTCAAGTTCGCTGGTGCTCCCTACCTCCACGGAACGGGCCACGGTCTACGCTGCCTTGGAACCTCAGTTGCACGCGCTGCTGAACGAAGGCCCCGACGCCATTGCCGCCATGGCCAATGCCGCAGCAGCGCTGCACACGGCCTTCGGTTGGCACTGGGTGGGCTTCTACCGCGTGGTGGGCGACCACCTCGTCCTCGGTCCGTTCCAGGGACCTGTGGCCTGCACGCGCATCGCCCATGGCAAGGGGGTCTGTGGCACGGCCTGGGCCTCAGGCCAGGTGCAGGTGGTACCCGATGTGGACCAGTTCCCCGGACACATCGCCTGCAGCTCGCTCTCGCGCTCGGAAGTGGTGATCCCGCTGCACGATCAGCAAGGGTGCATCGCCGCCGTGCTCGATGTGGACAGTGCGGTGCTCAACGACTTCACTCCGCGCGATGCAGAGGCCCTGCAACGCCTGATGCGACCCTTGCAACAATGGTTGTGAACGACCTGCGGACCTTCGCCTACTGGGGTGTGCCCGCGCTGTTGCTGGTCGGTTGTGCGCAGGTGGGTGAGCTCACCGGAGGACCGAAGGATGAGGCGCCCCCTCGCCTTCTGCGTTCCACACCTGAACAAGGCAGCACCAATTTCAATGGAGACCGCCTTGTGCTGGAGTTCGATGAACGCATACAGCTGGAACGTGTGCGCGACCGCTTGCTCGTTTCACCACCGCTGGACAAGCAGCCCGAGGTGAAGCTCATCAACGCGCGCACTGTAGCAGTGGAACTGCAGAGCCCTTTACTTCCCGACCGCACCTACACCTTCAGCATCGGCGAGGCCATCAAGGACCTTACGGAAGGCAATCAAGCACTGGGGCTCGATCTTGTGTTCGCTACCGGCAACGCCCTGGATAGCTTGTCGATCAGTGGCACAGTGGTGGATGCGTTCAGCGGCCTGCCCACAAAGGACGCCTTGGTCCTTGCCTATCCTGTGGGTGGCGACAGTGCCTTTGTTACCGGCAGGCCTACCTATACCACACGGAGTTCGGCGGATGGGCGGTTCAGGCTGCAGCACTTGCGTGACGAGGAGTATCAGGTACGCGCTTTGCTGGACAAGAACGCCAATTACCGCTACGATCTACCCTCGGAATCCATCGCGTTCCGTTCGGACCCGATACGCGCCACTTGGGCGGACAGCACGCAGACAACGGTGGAACTGTTCCTGTTCCAGGAAGCAGCGACCGCACAACGCATCGTGGATCAGCGCGTGAAGGCCGACGGCCAGTGGATGATCGCACTGGCGCTCGAGGCGCGGACGGCGGAAGTGCAGGACCTGGCGCGCACCGGAGGTATTCTGCAATGGAGGTCCCTGTGGAACAGCCGGCGCGACACCGTTGAGCTGTGGCCTTCTGATACAACGGCGCTGCGCGAAGGCATGTACAGGCTCGTGGTGGACGGTATTGCGCTGGATACGCTCCCCTACCGCCCGCTTCAGCGCATGCCGTTCCACACCGGGATCTCCCTGACCGGCACTGGTGAAGAAGCGGACCTGCTCCTTCGAGCGACCCGACCACTGGCCGGTATCGACTCCAGTCGCTTCCTTCTTGAGCTGGATAGTCTGGAACGCGCCGTACAGGTGACCTTGAGCACCACCGACCCGTTCACGCTCGAGGTGCGCACCGCGCTTCCTTCGGACAGCAAAGCCACCTTGACCATCCTGCCCAAGGCGGTCCGCGACCTCTACGACGGCAGTAACGACACCGTGCGCATCGCTCTTCAGCGCCGGGGCGAAAAGGAACTAGGCACGATGCGGATACGCTTCCAACAGGACAGCACAGCGCAGGGAGTACGACTGGTGCATCTGCTTGATGGATCAGGCAAGGTGCTGCGCGAAGCGCGCGTGGAGCACGGTCAGACAGAAGTGGTCTGGGAGCGTCTTGTACCGGCCAGCTGCACCCTGCGTGTGATCTCCGACCGGAACAGCAACGGACGTTGGGATCCAGGGGCGTTGAGCGATTATCGCCAGCCGGAACGCGTGTATACCTACGACAAGCCCCTCCAAGTGCGTGCGGCATGGGATGTGCGGGTGGACCTGCCTGCCTTGCCTTCGGACATCGGTCGTCCATAAGCAGCGACCTATCGGGCATAACCTTCACCTTATCGACCGCGTACAACGGCCGACCAGCGCCCTGGAGCGTTGGATCGACCGCTATGATCGGTGAACGGACCGTACCCCTGCCTTATTCGCTCTTCCGCCTGCTCGGCGCGGCCATCCTCGTGCTGGTGAGCGCAATGGTGTTCGCACAGCCCAGTGGCCCTGCCACACGTGGCAAGCGCTTTTGGACGGGGTTCGTGCAGAACGGATTCGGGGCCAGCAGTTTGAAGGTCCACGTGCTCACCACCACAGCCACCACCGGAACGGTGAGCATGCCCGCCACCGGCTGGAGCAGCTCTTTCACTGCCGGCGCCAACGCGGTATCCGTGATCGATGTGCCGTTGACCGCTGAACATTTCGGATCCGGAGTGATCGAACCGAAAGGCATCCTGATCACCACGCAGGACAGTGTGGACGTCACCATCAGCAGCTTCCAGAACTGGACCCAGGATATGAGCCAGATCCTCCCGGAGACCTCTCTGGGGATCAGCTATCGGGTGTCAGCCAGTGTAGGCGTACCCAACTTCATGAACCTTCACCACAGCGAATTCCTCGTTGTGGCCACCGAGGATGGAACGGAGGTTCGGATCACGCCCGCAGTGAACACCATGGACGGCCGCCCGGCCAACGTGCCCTACACCGTGCAACTGAATGCGGGCCAGTCCTATCAAGTGAAAGCACTGAGCGACAGCGGCGACCTGAGCGGCAGCTTGGTGGAAGGGACCGATGCTTCGGGCCCATGCCGTCCCTTCGTGGTCATCGGTGGTGCCACCTGTGGATCAGCACCGACCGGGTGTGCGGCGTGCGATGTCGTGTTCGATCAATTGATGCCCTTGCCAGCATGGGGCACCACGTACTACACCCTTCCCATACAAGGGGTGAACTCGGTGAGCTATCGCATTCTCGCGCATGAGAACGGCACCGTGGTGAACATCAGCGGCGTGGGCAGTGTGACCTTGAACGCTGGGCAATCGCATTCCGTGAGCGGCAGTACGGTTCCCCGCTGCATCGAAGCGGACCGCCCCATCATGGTGACCCAATTCATGGAAGG
>JALOLX010000206.1 GCA_025455765.1 Flavobacteriales bacterium
GAGGGCGATGGTCGTGAACGGGTGCAGGCGGGAGCGCATACGGGGTGTACGCAGCTGCGGTGGGAAGGGTTACCGCTCCAGGAACGGTGGAGCCCTGTGCTGCTGCCTGCCGCGCGGGCCAACGCCGTAGCTTCGCCGGTCACCAGCTACACGAACGGAGATGAGCGAAGAACGACTGGGGCAGTTGCGAGCCATGTTGGCCGAGGAGCCGGGCGACCTCTTCCTGCGCTACGCGATCGCGCTGGAGCACAAGCGCATGGGCGCCATGGACCAGGCGATCGAAGACCTGGAGGCCATCCTGCGCGACGATGCGAAGCACATCCCCAGCTACTACCAACTGGCCCTGTTGCGGGCAGACCAGGGGCAGTTCGCGGAGGCCATCACCGTCTGCGAGGCAGGCAGCCTGCAGTGCATTGTCACCGGCGATCGCAAGGCACGCATGGAACTCATCGCCCTCCGCGACCAACTGGCCGAGGACCTGCCATGAAGCGCTGGATCCTTCTGCTTGCCCTTCTCCTCGCGGGCGGCCTGTGGTGGGCGGTATCCCATCTGCATGATCATTTGGCCATCACCAGACCGAGTGGAGCGCGCACGGCCGTGGTGGAAGGCTGGCTGCCGCGCGAACGCATCCCAGACGCGTTGAAGCTCCTTCGTGACGGAGGGTATGACCGCATCTATGTCACCGGAACCACACGCTTGTTCGCGTACTACCTGGAGCAGGATCAGGCCTTGAAGGTGGAGTTCAACGGGCCGGTGGGCGGCGAACTGATGGTGAACGCGAGCGGCATCGATGGAGGGCGGCTGCTGTTGATCAACGAGCAGGACACCCTGTTGAACATCACGGTGAGCGGCACACCCACGGAATACCGCACCACGCTGCCCAGAGGCTCCGGCACACTGCACGTGCGCAGCTTGCATGCGCGTACCCTGGAACCGGGAACGAAGAACCTCTTCATCAAGGAGCTGCTGCTCAACGGCACCAATGTGCATACGCTGGCATCGACCTGCACGATGCAGAACGCTGACGGAAGCAGCACACCCGCAGCACCCACGTTCGCGGAATGGGGTGCATGGCTCTTGATCGAAGCGGGCCTTGCTCGGGAGCGTGTGCAGCCCGTACCCGCGGCACCAGCAGGAGCAGGACGCACTCTGGCCAATGCCCGCGCGTTCGCCACCCGTGCGAAGGCAGATGGCATCACCACCGTGGACCTCATCTCCCTTGGGGTACATGCCCGACGATCGCAGCGCGTATACCAGGAGGCTTGCGGCAACACCGTGCATGTTGGCGTGATCGCCTTGAACGATCCCGATACGCCGCGCGACGGATGGTGGAAGAACCGCCTCGGCATCGTGCGTGTGTTGAAGGAACTGGTGGGTATACCGGCCAGCGAAGTGCTGGAGGGTGATCGCCCTGCGTGATCCACCGCCGTCGCACCGATCATCTTTGTAGCATGAGCCCACTGGACCGTCCCCTGCCCGCTGAAATGCCCCCCTTCTACCACCGGTACGTGGATCGTGTGCAAGCCACTGACCTGCACACCGCACTGGAGACCAGCTTCAAGCAGGCCTTGCAGACCTTCAACGGAATTACAGAGGAAGGGAGCCTGCACCGCTATGCACCCGGCAAGTGGAGCATCCGCGAACTGGTGCAGCACCTGATCGACTGCGACCGCATCTTCGCGTACCGTTCGCTGCGCATCGCCCGCGCTGATGGCACGCCGCTGCCCGGCTTCGACGAGGATGCCTACGCAACAGCCTCCCGCGCTGATCAGCGCAGCTGGCATGACCTGGTGAACGAATGGGAGCTCCACCGCCGCAGCCTGCACCACCTGTTCCGCAGCTTTGATGACGCTGCCTTGGCGCGCATCGGCACAGCCAACAACGGCAGCATCAGCGTGCGCGCCATGGGCTGGATCACCGCCGGTCATACCTTGCATCACCTGCACATCCTCACCGAACGCTATCTGGACCATGGCCACGCGTAGCATCCACGACTGGCTTGCCGAATACGGGGTGAGCCACCAACATCCCACCAACAAGCTGATCCATTGGATCTGCGTGCCCACCATCTACTGCTGCGTGGTGGCGCTGTTGTGGAGCATTCCCTCACCGCTGCCCGATGCGCTGCCACGGGGCTGGGCCGCCATGCTCACTGCACTGTTGGTGGCCCTGTTCTATGTGCGTCTATCCGTCTCCCTCATGGTGGGCATGGCGCTCTTCACCAGTCTGTGCCTGCTGCTGTGCGATGTGCTGGACCGCACGGCACCATGGCCATTGTGGTCCATTGCGGTCGCACTCTTCGTGGCCGCGTGGATCGGGCAGTTCTATGGCCACAAGGTGGAAGGCCGCAAGCCCAGCTTCCTGGATGACCTGCAGTTCCTGATGATCGGCCCGGCGTGGCTGATGAGCTTCCTCTACAAGCGCTACGGCATCGGGCTCTGAGCCACCGGATGGAAGTACCGGGGCCGATGTGCGGTCGTTGCGCTCGGATGGAAGATGTGGAGCAGGTCCGCCAACAGGATATCCGGTTCCAGCAAGGCCTGGCCGAAGACATCGCTCTGCTGGCTATTGCCATAGAATCCGCGCAAGCGCAAGGCATCGAGACCGAGCACACGGGGATCTCCGGCGGCCAGATCCGAGGCCGTTGGCGTGGTGGGCTGTGCGAGCACCATGCCGATATGGTCCACCGAGGAAGCCACGTCCATGAAGGATTCCAGGCTGTACATGGGGTTGCCACCGGCCGTATCGGGCAGAAAGTAAGTGCCCCCCGCATCCCTGATCAAGCGGGCCATGTAGCTGTTGCCTGGTGCGGCATGGAAGGTGCCCCCCCACGCACTACCGAAATACACCCGTGGGCGGCGACCATCCGGCACTTGGGCACGCTGGCGCTCATAGCGTTCGCGCACCCCCTGGAACAGGCTGTCCGCAACGAGTTGTCGGCCCATCATTGCACCGAACAAGCGCACCCACTCGGCGCGGCCCAGGGGATGAGGTTCCAGGAATTCGGTGACCGGTACGCGAACGACCGATGCAGCGGCAGGCGCGCTTGCCGTGAGCCCGGGCACCTGATCGAACACCAGGTCGGGCGCGAGGGCCAGGAAGCGTTCGCGGTCCAGCTGATCACCGCGGATCAATTCAGCCACCTCCCCTTCAGCATATCGCTCGTTGAACCTGGCGTCCGGCACCTGTGCACTGTAAGCCGCACCCACGAGCACATCGGCACCACCCAAGGCCAGCACGAAGGGCACATGGGTGGTACTGAGCACGGCGATGCGCTGCGGTGTCGCTGCCGGAACCTCCACGATCGCCAGGGTATCGGCACGACCGGCGGGACCGAAGATCAACGCACGCTGCTGTGCGCCGCGGTGCTGTAGCCGGAAGCAGATGGCATGGCTGTTGGGAAGGTCCTGCCAATCCGTGAGCGCTGGTGTGGACGGTGCGGTCGTGCATGCGGCCAGCAGGAACAGCAGGGGCAAGGCGCGGTTCATCGCAGTTCGCGGATCACTTCCAGCAATGCCTCGCGCAGGGTATCGCGGCCTTTGGCAATGCCCCAGGCTTGTTGCTCCACCTCATGGTGCGGCCGCTCGCCGTGCACCAACGGACCGCTCGGCATCCCTTCGGGCACGTAGCGCACCAGGGCCATCTTCAGCTCCAGTCCGGAGCTCGGCAGCGTGGTCACTAGTTCGCGGCCACCGGTGAAGCTGAAGGCATTGCTGCCCACCTCCTCACCGATCACGCGGGCGCGGCCGCTGCGTTTGGCCATCATCACCAGGGCCGCAGCGGCATCACGGGTGGCGCCATCGCACACCACGTACACCTTGCCCTTGAACGCCCGCTTCAAGGGCGGCAGCGGCTGCAAGCGGGCATCATCGGGTCGCAAGTGTGAACTACCTCCTGGTCCGGGTACGAACTGCGCGCGCAACGCGTCCAAGTGTTCCTGAGGCAATCCAGGGAGTGGTGGCTGGTCGATCGCCGGGGTGCGTGCGCTCATGCCTTGCACCACCCGGAAG
>JALOLX010000207.1 GCA_025455765.1 Flavobacteriales bacterium
ACCGCGTGGTCCTGCGCCTGTGCTGCGGCGTTCGTCGTTGCCAGGTCGACCAGCGCGGCCGAAGGGAGAACGTGGACCTCCGCCACTGCGACCGGTGCCACGAGCGGTGGTGCGTTCGCCTTCCGCATCCGGGCGCGCGGGGCGGGGACGTGGACCGCCACTGCCGCCGCTGCCGGGGCGGCGGGCACCCTGATAGCCGTCGCGTTCGGCCGCCGGGGGACGTTTGCCAGCGCGTGACGAGCGGGGGCGATCGGGTTCGTTCGTTGAACGCGCACCGCGCGTGGGGGCTTTTTTGCCGCCTTTCTTGCTGCGGTCAGTACGGTCGGTCATGGGTGGTCGGATAGAACGCGTCTTGGATGTGATGGATGTATGGCTTCCCGCCGGGGTGCAAGATCACACTGATGATGTCAAAGCGCACCGGAAGAAGGCATGCGGTCTGTTCGATATAGGCGTTGGCCGAGCGGATCATGCGACCGCGTTTGCCCTTTTTCACGGCCTCCTCGGGCTGGCCATGCTTATCGCTGCTGCGGGTCTTCACCTCCACCACCACCAGCTCGCGGCTGCTGCGGGCTACGATGTCCAGCTCATGCCTGCCATGCTTCCAGTTCCGCTCCAGGATCTCATAACCCGCATCCTCCAGAAAGCGGCACGCGAGTTGCTCACCTTGTAGTCCGGTCAAGTTGTGCTCAGCCATCTGTGGATAGAACGCGCCGTAACCTTCGCACAGCCCAGCCGTTCAAGGCCTTAAAATTGGGGGTTTTTCCGCCATACCCTGGCAAACGATCGTATCGCATGAACAGCGCACTGCATTTGCTCCGCTCCCTGACGCTCTCCCTGCTGCTCCCTGCAGCGGCCCTCCAGGCTCAGCCTTTTGAGGGTGTGGTGGAGTTCACCAAGACCACGGGACCTGTGGTCACCACCTATAAGTACTTCGTGAAAGGCGATCGCATCCGCGTGGAGGAGATCGGCGCACGAGGCGAGGTGCAGGGCATCATGTTGGTGGACACCCGCGACAAGACCGTCACGGCCATCAGCCCCGAACGGAAGCTCTACATGGATGTGCCCAACATGCGCCTGCCCAAGGACGTGGAGGTGACCGTGCAGAAGACCTCCGAGATGAAGGACATCGCTGGCTACAAGTGCGAGAAGTGGTTGGTGAAGAGCCCCAAGGAGGACCGCCAGATCACCTACTGGGTGGCGGCTGATGAGTTCGCCTTCTTCGTGCCCATGTTGGAAACGCTGAACCGCAAGGATGAACAAGCGGTGTTCTTCCTGCAAGTGAAGGACAACGGCGGGGTGTTCCCCATGCTGGGGGTGGAACAGAAAATGGGCCTGGAGGTGACCAAAGTGGTCAAGGCCGCTCAAAAGCCCACTCTGTTCGAGATCCCGGCCGGCTACAACAAGTTCGAACGGAACTGATCACCGCCCTCGCTACGGTCACACGGACCCTTCGAAGCTCAGCGTTGCACCCGATGTGGTGACGCTGAGCTTCGCTTTTTGGCCGAACACCAACGCCCGGTTGTCGTCGATGTGGCCTGCGGGAAAGCCGAAGCACACGGGATAGCTGGTGTCGCCCAGGGCATCGGCGATGATCTGCTCGGCGCTCTTGCCGAAGGGGTCCTCGGGGTTCTTGTCGCGCATGTCGCTCATGCCCCCCACGATCAGTCCCGCCAGGTCCTTGAACCAACCCGCCAGCCGTAGGTTCTGTACCATGCGGTCCATGTGGTAGAGCAGTTCGTCCAGGTCCTCGATGAACAGGATCTTGCCGCGTGGATCGATGTCGTAGGGCGTGCCGCGCAGGGCATACAGCAGGGAGAGGTTGCCGCCGATCAATATGCCTTCGCACGTGCCTTCGCGCTGTGTGGCGAGTGGTGAGTGGCGAGTAGCGAGTGAAAGCCCCTCCTCACTCGCTACTCGCCACTCGTTACTCATCATTCGCCACTCCTCCCCGAACAAGGCCTTCCTTATCGTCTCCCTGCTCTCCTCCGTCTTCGCCCCGCTATTGAAGGGCATCTGCGCATGCAGGCTGGCGATACCGATGTTGTGCAGCGCGTTGTGTAGCACGGTGATGTCGCTGAAGCCCACGATCCACTTGGGGTCGCGGCGCAGGGCGCTCAGGTCCAGGTGGTCCAACAGGTGTACGGTGCCATAGCCGCCGCGGGCGCACCAGATAGCGCGGACCTTCGGGTCGTTCAGTGCTGCTTGCAGGTCGGCGGCGCGTTCCTCCGCGGTCCCCGCCTGTTGGAAGTGCTTGCGGCCGATGCCATCGCCCAAGCGCACCTTCAGGCCCCAGCTCTCGGCAAGGGCGATGCCGTCGCGCAGTTCTTCCACCGAAATGGCGCGTGCCGTGGGGATGATGGCGATGGTGTCGCCGGGTTTCAGCGGAGGGGGAACAACGTTCGACATGGCGCGAAGAAAGTCGCTCTTCGCCTACAGCAGCACTTGTTGGAGCGCTATCGATCCACCATCACCTTGTGCGTTATCGTTCCACCACCACCCTATGCGTTGTTGCATAGCCCTCGTACTGTGCGCTCATTAGATAGATGCCCGGTGCTTGTCCTGTCATGTAAAGCTCCATCCGATCGCTTGTGGCACGTTCCTGCAGTAGCACACGCCCTGTGAGGTCCAGCAGTCGCACCGCGGCGCCTATGGGTACATTGCGCAGAAAGAGCATGTCCGAGGCCGGGTTCGGGAAAAGCTCTAAGGTGAAGGGCGCGGACTGCTCCGCAACGGACACTCCGGAGGCATCTCCATTCAAACGGATGATGACCTGGTTGGTGGGCCAGCCGCCGCTCAAGTACAGGTTCTGTCCCTGGTAGGATGAGTTCTCCGTCACCAGCAGGATCTTGCCATCGGTCTGTATGGCACAGTCGTAGACCAGTGAGGTGTTGCCGAATCCATCGGCGTTGTCGAAGGTGCTGTCCAGCGTACCGTCAGCGTTCAAGCGCATCACGCCGGATACATCCGGGTTGCCGTCATACGCATTGAGGAAATACCCGGTGACGATGATCTTGCCATCGTTCTGTATGGCTACGCCGGTTGGGTATACGCCGTTGATCTGTGGGTTGGTGGCCACATGGAAGTCCGTATCCGTAGTGAGGTCCGCGTTGTAGCGCATGATCTTCATGATGCTGGAGGTCTGCAGCCCGGCCACCACGATCTTGCCATCGGGTTGGATCGCGGTGCGTGGATAGATCAGGTTGTCGAAGCTGGCAGAGCTGAAGACATGGGCGGAATGGACGAAGCTTTCATCCCGTGTGCCATCGGGGTTCAGCACGGCCAAGCCGCCTGGCCAGCTGCTGAAGCGGCCCGCCACCAGGATCTGACCGTTGGGCAGCACCTTGATATCGCGAATGTTGGTGGGTGCCTGACCCGCATTGAAGGTGGCGTCCACCGTGCCATCGGGCAGCAGGCGGGTGATGCCCGTGCCGTGGCTCGTTGTCCCGTAGCTCCCGGCGATCACGATCTTCCCGTCAGGCTGTAACGCGATGGCATTGATCGTTGGGTTTATCTCGAAGCCCGCGTTGAAGCTCAGGTCTTGGCTGCCATCGTTGTTCAAACGGATGATGCCGCGCTGGTTCACGCCGCCCGAAAAGTCCGTGAATTGGCCGCCTACCAAGTATTTGCCATCGGGCAGCTCAACGGCCGCGCGAATGCGTAAGTAGTAGTTCTGGTCAAAGTCGGGCCCGTCGAAGGTGCTGTCCCATGAGCCGTCGCTGTTCACACGCACCACACCGCTCAGGTTGGTGTGCAGGGGGTTGTGTAGGGAGCCGAACAGCAGCACCTTGCCGTCCGACAATGATAGCACTCGGGTCAAGGGAAATTCGTTCGGTGTAAAGGTGAGCGGTCCGGGTGTCGATAGGTCCAGCACGAAGCTGGCATCGCGCTGCGTGTTGGGGGTTTGGGCATCGGTGGTGAATGGCAAGGCCAGCAGACCCGTGATGAGTATTGTATGCTTCATGGGGTGGGTGTGTGGCGCAAAACTGGACCAACACCGAGGCGCTAGACATCCGTTGTATACCGTAATTGACTACGGTGATCACCTTGATCGCAACTCGCACTTCTCCTCAGCATGCGAGCGCAGAACTGGGAGCCCTGCCGAAAGCAGGAGGGAACGGGCCTGCGCTTGCCGCAGGCCGCCTTTAGTGATCTTGTTCTTGGACGAAATGTACCACCCACCAACGGGAGTTGTCACCAGGACGAGGGAGGCTTGCCGTAAGCGCATGTTAGCGGCTGTTCTTCTTTCCGTTGAGTTATGATAGGTTTGGGAAGAATTGGCCAAGAACTTCTCTCTTGGAAGGAGAATACGCAACAATGCAGTACTTGTCTGAGAACTCTTGTAAGCGATACTCAAAGAACAAAATGTTTCCATTGGAATCACTTTCGATGTTCATGAGTTATGGAGAGTATCCGGCAAACACTTCAAGGTTTTTCACAATTGAATCTCACAATGTGATTAGGTCGGTTCTGTTTTAAGAAGTATCCGAGAGTCGTTGAAGTAGTTTTTACTCCAACTAAATGGTTCTTTATCCACGACTGACGTGCGAGCTTTTAAGTACGTGAGCAGGATGAAACTTAGTAGGCCTTTTCCAATCGTCATCCGAAGGTCTATTCGTTGATACTCACTCTCGTCGGTATTGGTCACTTAATTGCAGCTAACGTTTTCGGGCTTGGCGAAGGTGGCGAGTTTCACCACAAATGTTGATGCGGAGAACCAAGCTTTGATTAACCACAAATGTGTCTGCGGAGCACTGAACCGCCACTTTTGCCAAACCCGTGTTAGCAGTAGTAGTTTTTCTGTCGTCCTTAGAAGTCTTTCCATTTTCCATTTTTGCCGTATTTGATTTTGTCTACAGTGAAGAATGGTGCTTCTGAACATTCAAATATTGGTAAGCCATGTGAGTTCTTATGCAAGTGTCCTATTAATGCAAACGATTCTTGAATGTAATCAGGCCCAGTTGATGATTCATAGCCAATTGAACCAATAAAGTCGCAAAGTTCTTCAAACCTTTTTGTCTTTGGTGTTGGAAATATGTCTTGCCCGATAATAAAATTATATTTCGGATTGTCTACGGCTTGTACTTTCATGTCAACGGAGTAGTCACCACATGCATATTTCATATAGTACGCTGTCACAGTTATTTTTTCGTCATAAGTTCTAGTCTGTCGCCATTTGTAATAACTGTAATAGGTCAGAAAACATAATAACACAA
>JALOLX010000208.1 GCA_025455765.1 Flavobacteriales bacterium
AAGCCTGCTCACCGCGCAGGAACAGCCGGTGATGGACTATGGCTTCCCGCAGGAATACGAGATCGGTGGCATCACGGTGAGCGGCACCCAGACCACGGATCCCAACGCCATCAAGCTGTTCAGCGGCCTGCAGGTGGGCCAGCGCATCACCGTGCCCGGCGACCGCATCGCACGGGCCATCCACAACCTGTGGGACCAGAAGCTCTTCAGCGATGTGCGCATCGAGGCCGCCGAAGTGCGTGGTCGTACCATCTTCCTGCACATCGTGGTGGAAGAGAAGCCGCGCCTGGGCAAGTTCCGCTTCACGGGTGTAAGCCGCAGCGAGACCGACAAGCTGCGCGAAGAAGTGGAGCTCATCGCCGGGCAACAGGTGAACGAAGCCTTGATCGCCAACACCCGCTACCACGTGCGGCGCTACTTCGCCGACAAGGGTTACCTGAAGGCGACGGCCAACATCATCGAAACGCCGGACACCTCGAGGACCAACACCGTACTGCTCACCATCGCCGTGGAGAAGGGCCCGAAGGTGAAGATCAAGGACGTGGTGTTCCACGGCAATGAGGAACTCGCGGAAAAGCGGTTGCGCCGTGCGTTGAAGAAGACCAAGCGCAAGCGCTGGTGGAACATCTTCGGCAACAGCAAGTTCGACAGCCAGGAGTTCAAGAACGACAAGGGTCGCGTGCTGGACACCTACAACAACGAGGGCTATCGCAATGCCACCATCCTGCGCGACACGATGTATTACGTGAGCGACGACCGGGTGAACGTGGAGCTGTTCCTGGAGGAAGGACCCAAGTTCCACTTCCGCAACGTGCGCTTCACGGGCAACACCAAGCACAGTGACGAAGAGCTGCGGGACATCCTCAACATCAAGAAGGGCGATGTGTACAGCAAGAAGGACCTGGACAGCCGGTTGTACATGAACCAGAGCGGGCGCGACATCAGCTCGCTGTACATGGACGATGGCTACCTCTCCTTCTATGTGGATCCCGTGGAGCTGCTGGTGGAGGGCGACAGCATCGACCTGGAGCTGCGCATCCGCGAGGGCAAGCAGTACCGCATCCGCAACGTCATCATCAAGGGCAACACCAAGACGCACGAGCGGGTGGTGCGCCGCGAGATCCGCACCAAGCCGGGGCAGCTGTTCAACCGCAGCGATGTGATCCGCACCCAGCGCGAACTCTCCAACCTGGGCTACTTCAACCCCGAGACCCTGGGTGTGAACCCTGTGCAAGACCCGCGCACCGGCACAGTGGACCTGGAGTATACCGTAGAGGAGAAGCCCAGCGACCGCCTGGAGCTGAGCGGTGGTTGGGGTGCAGGACGCCTGGTGATGTCGTTGGGCCTCTCGTTCACCAACTTCTCCATGCGGAAGTTCTTCAACGGTTCCAGCTGGCAGCCACTGCCCAGTGGTGATGGCCAGACGCTGAACCTGCGCGCCCAGACCAACGGCCGTTTCTTCCAAAGCTACAACATGAGCTTCGTGGAGCCCTGGCTCGGTGGCCGCAAGCCCAACGCCCTCAGCTTCTCTGTGTTCCACTCGGTGCAGACCAACGGACAAGCGCGCTTTGTAGACACCAATGACGGGCGGGTGGACAACCCCTTGCGACAGTCGCTCCTGATCAGCGGCGCCAGCATCGGTCTGGGCAAGCGCCTTACGGTTCCGGACGACTACTTCATCCTGCGGCAAACGCTTTCCTTCCAGCGCTATGATCTGCGCAACTTCAGCAGTGGGCAGGTGGTGTTCAGCTTCGCCAATGGCACCAGCAACGTGCTCAGCTATCAATTGCAGCTTTCGCGCAACTCGGTGGACCAGCCCTTCTTTGCGCGCACCGGCTCGGATGTGACCATGAGCGTGAAGGCCACACCGCCGTGGAGCCGCATGCCCGGCATTTACAGGGGCCCTGAGGACTACGCCACGGCCACCCCCGCCGAACGTTACCGCTGGGCCGAGTTCCACAAGTGGAAGTTCACCACCCAGTGGTACAACAAGCTCACCCAGAGCAAGAGCGGCCACAACCTGGTGCTGATGACCCGCGCGGGCTTCGGCTACCTGGGGCGGTACAATGCGGCGGTGGGCAACTCCCCCTTCGAGCGCTTCTACCTGGGCGGTGCGGCCCTCACCGGCTTCCAGCTCGATGGTCGCGAGATCGTGGGCCTCCGCGGATACGACGACTTCTCGCTGGCGCCGAACACGGGGAACTTCGCCATTGCCAAGTACACCGCCGAGCTGCGCTTCCCCGTATCGCTCAACCCTTCGGCCACCATCTACACCCTGGGCTTCCTGGAGGCGGGCAATACCTGGGATGAGTTCCGCAACTTCGATCCCTTCAAGCTCTACCGCTCGGCCGGGGTGGGCCTGCGCCTGTTCCTGCCCATGTTCGGCCCGATGGGACTGGACTACGGCTGGCGCTTGGACGATGTGCCGGACGCCCCGAACATGGCCCGGAGCCAGTTCCATTTCACGATCGGCATAGATCTTGGCGAGCTGTAGTCAGGATCGCCTATTTTTCCCCTGCAAGCCATGCTCCACTTCCGTTCCACCCTCCTCCTCCTGGCGGTCCTGCTGGGGATGGTCAGCACGGCCGATGCCCAGCGCATCGCCTTTGTGAACACCAAGTACATCCTGGACCAGATGCCCGAGTACAGCTCGGCGCAGAAGGAACTGGACCGGGTATCCAAGCAATGGCAGGACGAGATCGATGAGCGCCACCAGCAGATCAAGCGGCTGCGCGACAGCTACAACGCCGAGGCCATCCTGCTCACCGAAGAGATGAAGCGCACCCGGTTGGACGAGATCGACCGCCGCGAGCGCGAAGCGCGCGACCTGCAGAAGAAGCGCTTCGGCCCCAATGGCGACCTCTTCAAGAAGCGGCAGGAGCTCATCCAGCCCATCCAGGACCGGGTGTACATCGCGGTGAAGGAAGTGGCGGGCACCAGCTACGTGGCGGTGTTCGACATCGGCGGCCAGAGCAGCAACCTGCTCTTCGCCAGCGAGAAGTACGACAAGAGCGACAGCGTGCTGCGCAAGCTCGGCATCCGTCCGGGCAAGGAAGGCGGCAGCGGTGGCGACGACGACAACGAATTCGGTGAACCGCCGGCCGATCAAGGCGGCAAGGAGACCGAACAGCGCAACAGTGCCCCGGAGACCAAGCCCGGCGGCTCAGACATGAAACAACCCCGATGAACACTGCGATGAAGAACCTGATCCTGGCCGCCGGCCTCCTCTTGAGCGCCCTGCCCGCTGCGGCCCAGAACCCTGTGAAGCTCGGTCATATCGACCGCCAGCAGCTCATGCTCATGCTCCCCGAACGTAAGGACGCCGAGACCAAGATGCAGGCCTTCGCCAAGACCTTGGACGACCGCTTGAAGGCCATGGGCACCGAGTACCAGACCAAGATGGCCGATGCACAAGGCCGCGCTGAGACCATGACCCAGACGGAAAAGGAAATGGTGGTGCGCGAGATCCAGGAGCTGGAGCAGCGCATCACGGCCGCGCAGGAAAAGGCCCAGGAGGACCTCGCCAAGCAGGAGGAGGAACTGCTGAAGCCCATGGTGGACAAGACCAACAAGGCCATCAACGACGTGGCCAGCGAGAACAACTTCACCTACATCTTCGACACCAGCACCGGCTTTGTGCTGTACTTCGACAAGGGCGAGGACATCCTCCCGCTGGTGAAGACCAAGCTCGGCATCCAGTAAGCACTGCGGTGAAGCACGACGCACGCCCCATCGGCATTTTCGATTCGGGCATCGGCGGCCTCACCGTCACGGCAGCCATTCGACAGGCGCTCCCCCGGGAGCGCCTGCTCTATTTCGGGGATAACCAACACGTGCCGTACGGGCAGCGCAGCCTGGACGAGGTGCGCACCTTCAGCCACGCCATCGTGAACGCCTTGCTGCGGGCCGATTGCAAGCTCATCGTCATTGCGTGCAACACGGCGAGCGCCGCAGCCTTGGCGGCTGTGCGGGCCGCGCATCCTGGTGTGCCGTTCGTGGGCATGGA
>JALOLX010000209.1 GCA_025455765.1 Flavobacteriales bacterium
ATCGGCTTCCAGGCGAATTTGGCCAGGATGAACAGGACGATCCCGAAAGAGACCGTCATCCAGAAGATGAGGCCGTAGGAGAATTCAACGAGCTTCATGGCACGTGGACGGGTGAAGGGTCAGGAATGGACAGCGCGCGGGCCGGTGCTCAGAGCACCATGGCCAGCAGGCCCACCACGATGCCGAACATGGCAGCACCTTCCACCAGCGCCGCAGCCAGGATCATGTTGGCGCGGATGTCGTTGGCGGCTTCGGGCTGACGGGCGATGGCCTGCATGGCGTCACCACCGATGCGACCGATGCCGAAGCCAGCGGCCAGAGCGGCGATACCGGCACCGATGGCGGCCAGACCGAAGTGGGAGTTGGCAGCGGCTTCCAGGAGGATCGAGAGGAACATGGTTGAAGTGGGGGTTGGGTGTTTGCGGATTCTTAGTGGTGGTGGGGCTCTTCTACAGCAGCGCCCAGGTACATCGCCGAAAGGAAGGTGAACACGAAGGCCTGAATGAAGGCCACCAGCAGTTCGAGCATGCTCATGAACACCGTGAAGACGAGCGTGAAGACGCTCACGCCCATGCCCAGTCCGGCGTTGATCTCACCGAAGATGAAGATCAGGGCGAAGAAGCTCAGCACGATGATGTGCCCCGCCGAGATGTTGGCGAAGAGTCGGATCATGAGCACCGCAGGGCGCAGGAACACCCCGAGGATCTCCACCGGAGTAAGGATGATCAACACCGGCCAGGGAACACCGGGCATGGCCACGATGTGCCCCCAGTAATGGCGGTTGCCGTTGATCAAGGTGAGGATGAAGGTGAACACCGCCAGGGTGAAGGTGACCGCCAGACTGCCCGTTACGTTGGCTCCGCCCGGGAAGAAGGGCACCAGACCCATCAGGTTGTTGATGAGGATGAAGAAGAACACCGTCAGCAGGAAGGGCATGAAGCGCTCGTACTTCGGACCGATGTTCGGCTTGGCCACATCGTCGCGCACGAAGAGGATGATGGGTTCAATGAAGCTCTGCAATCCGCTCGGAGCACCGGTGCCGCGGCGGGCATAGGCCTTGGCCACGCTCAGGAAGATCACCAGCATCAGTACCGCACTGAACATCAGGGCCAGCACGTTCTTGGTAATGCTCAGGTCGATCGTGGCGGCCGTGAGGGGCTCGTTCACCGTTGCATGGTGCGCGTCGGTGCCGTCCGCCGCATCGGTGGCCACCACTTTGCCTTCGTGCAGCATGTAGCCGGCGTGGGTCTTGTGGCCGTGGTCGAACTGGGCACTGGAGAACACGCTGAGCCCGCGCTCACTGTTGTACAGGATCACCGGCAGGGGGAGCGAAGTGTGGCCGAACAGGTGCCAGCCGTGCTCGTCGCCCACGTGGCCCATGATCATCTCCCCGGGGTTGAACTTCCCCTCCTCACCATGGCTGGTCTGCTCCTCCTCGAACACGTTCTCCTGCTCAAGGACCACCACCGTGCTGTCCGACTGCGCGATCAAGGCTCCGGTCAGGAGCAGGGAAAATTGCAGGAAAGCGGCGCGCAGCAAGGGTTTCATCATGTTGGCCGCCCCTGAGGGGGGCTTAACGCGGCCGCAAAGGTAAGATCCTGCGGTGAAAAGAGAAAGCCCTTGTTCACCTTCCCGTCCGCCGCCCCTTGCCGGTCTCCTTGAACAGGTGGAGCATGGCCCCCACGATACCGAACAGCGCACCCCCGATGGTGAAGGCCGGAAAACGCCAGCCGGTGCGGCCATCCAGCCACCACCCCAGCAGGGTGAACACCACTACGATGGCCGCCATGGTGAGGCCCAGCCCCATGTAGCGCAGGTAGTCGCCATAGGCGTCGCGCAGGGGCTTGGGGGAACGCGGGGCGCTCATGCCTTGGAAGCAGGGCCGCCCACCGCCCGGGTCATGCGCACCGCTGCAAAGGCCAGGTGCGCCAGGTAGTAGCCCATGAAGGCCATGGCGAAGGCCAGGCGCTCAGGCTTGGGGAGCATCAGCACCACGACCAGCACCAGCGTGAGCGAGCCGAACATCTTCAGCACCATCCCGGTCATGAAGCGGCGCACAGCGGTCTTCGGGTCCGTCCGACCGGCAGCTTCCTGCCAGGCCAGCAATACCAGGCTGAGCAGGCTGAAGAACACCGGAGGCACCCAATGGGCCTTCGTGAAGGGGAGGCTCCATTGCTGCATCAACAGGACATGCGCCGCGATGCAAAGCAGACTGAAGGGCACAAGGCTCTTCAGGAGCGACCCAAGGGGGGAGCCCATGGTACGGAACGGCTCAGCGAACAGCCTGTGCGGGCTGCTCCACGCGGGCGCCCTCGGTGCGCAGACGCACGGGGTCCATCTCCTTCACCACCCCACCGGCCATGCTGCAGTTGCCGGTGAACACGGCGCCCGGCTCAATGGCGAGCTTCTTGGTGTTGATGTCGCCCTGCAGTTTGGCGGTGGCCTTCAAGCTCAGGAGGTCCTGGCAGTTGATGCGGCCCACCACGGTGCCTTCAATATCACTGCTATGGCACACTACTTCACCTTCGATGGAGCCGCTCTGGCCCACGATCAGACGGCCCTTCACATGAATGGTGCCCTTCACCCGCCCGTCCACGCGCAGGTTGCTGTCGCTCTTGATCTCGCCTTCAATGGAGGTGCCCTCCATGATGCTGTTGATCTTGCCGGGGTTCACGGTGTCAGGGGTCTTGGTCATGGCGGCCTGGGCTGATCGGTCGTTGCGGAACATGGTCGTCGGTGGCTGTTCGGACAGGGTCCGACGGGAGCAAAGGTAGTCGTTGTTCCCGAGTTATCCTATTGACCGTCAAGGTAGTTCTCGGTGAAGAACGCCGTGTAGCCGGCCAGGTCCTTGGTACGGAAGAGCTGGGTGTAATTGTCCGTGCTCACTGCAAAACTGGCCACGGCCTTTGCCTTCACTGCGCCGAGCATGTCGGTATTGCCATCGTACAAGGCGTGGTAGGCCATCGCGGCGGCCTTGTCGCTGAAGCGGTCCACCAACACCACTTGGTGGTCATTGTCCAGGAAGTTGGTCGAAACTTGCAGGGTCTCAGCGGGCATGTACCGTTGCCCGAAGTTGGAGATGGCGAGCTTGATGGCGTTGAGGTCGGAGCCCTTGTTGGGCACCACGATGGCATAGAAGTGGGGGCCTTCCTGCACGGCATAGTTGCCTGAGCTACCTTCCTGCTTGGGCGGTGGTGCCTCGGTGCCCCGTGCGCTCTTGTCCAGCGCTGCCAGCAGCTCGTCCGCAGCCTTGGCCTCATCGGTCCCGGGATACGCGGCCTTTAGTTCGGAAAGGGTGCTGCGGTAAGCCCCCATATCGCGCAGCCCACCCAACGCCATGGCCTTCAGGATGTGGTACTTGGGCCTGAAGTGGTTGCGCGGTTCGTCGCGCAGCACGGTCTCACAGGCGTTGATCACGGGGATGTAGCTGTACTGGCGGAACTGCTGGTACACGATGCGGTAGGCGGCCTCTTCCGCCCGCTTACGCTCCTCATCGGCCTGCAGCACATTGGGGTCGCGCACCAGGCGGGCGAACTCCGAGTTCGGCCAGCGCTCCAGGATGATGTTGGCGTAGGTCTGTGAACCGATGCCGTCCAGCGAGAACCAACCGCCGCGCTCCTTCTCCAGATAGATGCGGTACAGTTGGTAGTAGCTCTCCGGGGTGTAACGGCACTCATCGAAGCGGTTGTTGAGCACCTCGAAGCTCTCGGTGGCATTGTCCACGTCCTTCAGCTGCTCCTTGTAGATCATACCGCTGATGTAGTACGCTTCGCAGATCCGGGCGTTGCTGGCGGCGATGGCCTCTGCATCCTTGGGCAGGTCCTTCAGGTAGGTGGAGGGGTCTTTCCAAGCGGGCTCTCCATCCTTGCCGGTGGACGCCTCACCACCTTCCTCCTCTTCCTCGTCCTCACCGGTGTCCATGGTGATGCTACCGCTCTTGTCCTTGCGCCGCCAATCGTCCTCCAAGGGCCGGTTGCCCCAGCGCTTGCGGAACTGGGCCAGGCC
>JALOLX010000210.1 GCA_025455765.1 Flavobacteriales bacterium
TCGTCGCTGTTGGCCACGATGAAGAGCGAATCGTTCTCGCCGCTGAGCAGCTCCTGGCGCATGGAGGCCAGTTCCTGCATGGTGGCAAGGCGGTCCTCCTCGCTGGGCTTCACCGGGAAGAGGGTGTACACGAACTTGCGCGAAGGCTTCTGGGCATACTTGCGCTCGTTCTTGTGCGCATCGTAGAAGCGGCGCAGGTCCTGATCGCTCACCTCATAGAGGCTGTCAGGCTCGGTGTCGTAGCGCTTGGCCACAAAGCTGAAGGTGGCGCGGGTGTTCTTCGCCTCGTACTCGTCGCGGGCCTGAGCGGTGTTCACGAACACGCTCTTCTTCACCAGCGTGTTGTACTTGGCATACAGGCGGTTCTCGGTGATGCGACGCTTCTGGATCTCGTGGTACATCGGCGCCTGGGCCTGCACGTTCTCAAAGTACTGCTTCAACAGTGCGGGATCAGGCTTGCCATCGGGGCCCTGGAAATTGGGCTGGTTGCGGAAGTCCGGCAGGATGTTCTCCCCAAAGCGGATATCGTTGTACTCATCGGGGCTGAGGCTGAACCCTGCGTCGAGCACCTGGGGCAGCATGGCCTTGGCCTTCACCATCTCGTTCCACACGCTGCCGCGCACCTGCTCCTGCATCTCTGCGTTCACCTGCTGACCGAAGTCGTTGCGGTAGCTCTCCACCTCGTCGCTCACCCGGCGCTCGAACTCGGCTACGCCGATCTCTTCACCGGCCACTTCGCCGAGCACCGCGTCCTGGCGTCCAGCGCCACGACTGCTGAACAGATCGGTGAGGATGAACGCCGCCATGGCGCCACCCACGATCACCAAAAGAAGGCCGCTGCGTTCGCGGATCTTGCCAATAACTGCCATTTGCCTGAAGGAATAGGGGTGCAAATATAGGATCCGCCCGCGAACGGCGGGTCCTGGCCCTTACAACAGCAGCTTTCCTACGTTCAGCGCGGCAAGTAGCCCACTTCAGGGTCCAGCACGGTCACCCGCATGAGGTCGATCCGGCCGTGCTCCACCTGGGCTACGGTGAACCTCAGCGGGCCCAGGTCGATCACCTGTTCCTGCTCCGGCAGATCGCCGGTGGTGTGCATCAGATAACCGGCCAGCGTGTCGTACTCGTCACTTTCGGGCACATCCAGCAGGAACCGCTCGCGTACCACAGCCACCTCCAACCGTGCACTGAGGAGGTATTCGTGCTCGCTCAGCTGTTCGGCCACCTCTTCGGGGGTGTCGTGCTCGTCCTCGATATCGCCCACAATGGTCTCCACCACATCCTCCATGGTGAGCATGCCTGCCGTACCCCCGAATTCGTCCACCACCACGGCCACATGATTGCGCTGCTTCATCAGCAGCTGAAGCAGCTCGTCCGCCGGCATGGTCCCGGGGATGAAGTTGACCGGACGCATCACCGCGCGGATGCTCCGTGGCTGACGGAACAGCTCGTACCCATGCACATAGCCGATGATGTTGTCGATGGAGTCCTTGTACACCAACAGCTTGCTCATGCCCGTGCTGACGAACTGCTGGTGCAGCTCTGCGATGTCGCTCTCCACATCGATGGCTTCGATCTCCGCACGCGGAACCATCAGCTCCCGCACCTTTATGTTGCTCAGTTCCAAAGTATTCCGGAAGTACTCCACCTCCGCGTCCAGGTCCGGTCGCTTCTGGTTGTCAGCGCTCAGCTCCTTTAGGAACTCATCCAGGTCGATGCGCCCGAACACGGCTTGGGCATTGGTGCTCTTCACCCCGAACAGGCGCAGGAACAGGCTGCTGATGCCGGTCATGAACATCATGGGCGCCCACATCACCCAATAGAGCACCAGCAAAGGCACCGTGAACACGCTCAGCGCCCCATTGGGGTCGATGCGGAACAGGGCCTTGGGAAGGAACTCCGCAAGGACCAGGATGAGGATGGTGCTCAGCACGGTCTGCGTGATGAGCACGAAGGCTTCGCTGTACCCGTAGGTGCGCAGCCAGGGCTCCAGCAGCTCGGCCATGGCGATACCGTACAGGACCAAGGCAATGTTGTTGCCCACCAACAGGGCTCCGATCACACGTTCAGGGCGCTTGAGCAGCGGAGCGATGATGCGGGCCCAGATGGCACCGCGCTTACGCTCCAGCTCGATGTACAAGCGATTGCTGCTCAAGAAGGCGATCTCCAAGCCTGAACAGAGGGCAGAGACCACCACCGAGACCAGGATGAGCAGCAGTGCGGAAAGGTGCGGGGACAAGCGGAAGACGGCCGTTCGACCGCGGGACGAAGATAACGGAGCGCCCTTAGGAGTTACGGCGCCGCTCTTCCATGGCCTCCAAGCGGCGGCGTGTGAAGCGGCGGAAGAAGAACATGGCCAGGGCGATCAACGGGAACACCCACCATTGCAGGGCTTCGCGACCCGGCTCCAGCACCGTCATCCAGATGGCGACCAGCCCAGTGCCAATGGCAACGGCCAGCCAGAAGTGCTCCATGAAGCGTGCAAGCTTGTTCATTCGGCCGCCAAGGTATCATCCGCAGCCAATTGCAGCGTGCCGGTGACCCGCTTCACCTGATACCGGCTGAAATCCTCAGCCGCCACCAGCCCCAGCCCATGGATCACGTTATCGCCCCGCTGGATGCGCACCGGCTTGTCCGTGTAGATGCGCGCACTGTCCTGGTACCAGATGATCTGCTCGGTCTCCAATCGCTCCCCCTTGGTATTCACGAACACCACCTCACCTAAGGCCTCCATCCGACGTTCCTGGTGAAGTACGATGCCTTGACGCGCCGTAAGCACACTACCTGGGCGGCCCAAACTGTCGAAGAAGGACAACCGCACGCCCTCCTCCAAGAGGGTGCGCTGCGGCTCCCGCACCCACTCCTTGATCACGCCAGCCGACAGCTCGTACTTCGGTCGGCCTTGTTCGGTGTGGACCTGCTGTGAACCGACCGTCGTACGGTCCGGAGCATCATCGGCCACCGCCACGGCCGCCACCTGGTCCAGATCGTTGGTGCATGAAAGCAGCATTCCCGCCAGCAGGGCGGGAATGCTCAGGGATATCGATCGCCTACATCGGCGCATGGGCCTTACTTGCGGGTGCGCACCGTGGTGGTCTCGCCCAGTCCACCGCAGGCCACCGTGATGGACTTGCCATCGGTGAGCTGGTAGAAGAAGGCGTCCTGCTGGGTGGGGAAGCGTGCGGCCATGGAACCCATGCGGTCGCCAGCCTTGTCAGCAACGCTCGGGTCGAGGCTCTTGGCGCGCTGGTAGTAGTCGTAGGCGAGCCAGTAGGCGCCCCAGCTGTCCGGTGCTTCGCAGGCCGAACCTTGTGCAGCGATGGCGTTCCCGATCAGGATGAAGGCCTCACCGTTCTTGGACTCCACCTGCAGGATCTGGTTGGCGAAGCTGCGGGCCTGGCCATGGTTGCCCGTGGCGCTGGCCACCTGACCGGCCTTCAAGAGGTACTTCACCTTGTCACTGCAACCTTCGCAGAGGTCCACCGCCTCCTTCATGTAGCGCAGTGCATCGCCCATGGCGTTCTGCTTGGCCAGGTAGAGTCCCAAGCTGTAGGCGCTTTCGCTGCTGGGGTTGGCCTTGTGTACGTCCTCGGCCAGGCCGCGATACACCTTCTCGTCGGTGCAGTCCTTGCCATTGAGCACCTTCAGCAGGCGCTCCTTCATGGCGATGTCATCCGGCTTGGCGGTCACCATCTCACCCACGATGCGACCGATATCGGCACACTCGGCCACTTTGAAGAACAGGCTGTTCACCAGATCGCGGGCCTTGGTGAAGCGCTCGCGCTCATCCTCCTTGGCGGAAGGATTGCTCAGGCGCGTGTCGATGTGGCCCATGACCACTACATACTCCTGCAGCATCTGGTCCTTGGTGGCCACCCCTTTGCCGTAGAGGCAGTTCAGCGTCTGGTAATAAGCGCTCAGCACGCCGGCCTCGCTCTTGGAACCACCGAGCGTTACGCTCTGCTTGAGCATGTCGTGCGCCTCCTGGCAGCGATGCGCAGGTCGTAGACCACGCCGAGGGAGTCGATCAGGCGGGCCTTGCGCTCGGCGTCCTTCTCTTTGTCGATGAACGATGTGAGGATCTTCACGCCGTTCTGGTAGATGCCTTTATTGGCGGTGGGGCACACGCGCACCACCTGCTTCCATGGCTCATAGGCGTCCTTTTCGCCGCCGGGCTGCTTCATGAACTCCTGGTACAGGGAAAGGTTCTGCACACAGGTGACGCTATCAGCAGGGGTGGCGCCGTACTTGCTCTGGGCCGTGGCCTGCGTAGCAACGAGCAGGGCCAGCGTGCCGAGGGTGATCGAGGTCTTCATTCTATCCGTCGTTTCTTGAACCATTGTTCTCTCAGATCCGGTGTG
>JALOLX010000211.1 GCA_025455765.1 Flavobacteriales bacterium
GCCAGCCTCAGCCTGCGCATCGTGGACCTCAATGGCCGCGAAGTGCGCACCAGCAACAGCGCTGTGAACGCTGGCAACAACCGCCACAGCATCAACGTGGCCGATCTGGAAGCCGGTATCTACCTGCTGCAGATCAGCGATGGCACACATAGCACCAGCCGTCGCTTCGTGAAGAACTGATGCACCATCTTCGGGCTGGCCTCTCACCGGACGCCCCCCTTTACAAGAATGCCCGCCCTGTGCGGGCATTCTTGTTGTTGCATGTAGCCGAGATCGTTCGGCCCTGATCTTTTTTCCGCGGCACCCAACCTTCGGATACAACGGACCGTGTATGCTGTTGAACGCCCGAAACACCGAACTTCATCCCATGGAACGCACATTCCGCACACTCGCCTTCGGAGCCTTGCTCGCCCTCGGGCAGCATGCCTTCGCCCAGCAACCTTACACGGTGATCATCACGGGCACCGTACAAGGCTGTCCGGGCAACACCCAGATCAGTATCGTGTCCTTGCCGGGAACATCACCAAGCGTGGATATCTCGGTACCCGTGCTTCCGCCCTCGTGCACCTTCACCGCCGTGCTGAACATGGCCACCCAAGGCGGAGGGTTCACTCTCTCAACCCCCTGTCAGGGTGCGATGCTGCAGGAAGTGATCCAGTACCAGTTGGCACCCATCGAGGATACCACCATGGTCACTGCGCTGCTCAACTGCGGCCCCACGTTGGATTGCTTGGGAGTGCCTGGGGGCTCATCGATCATTGGCACCCCCTGCACCACAGCCAATAGCGAACCAGGCGTGTTCAACATGAACTGCGATTGCGTTCCGTTCTCTGCCGCGTGCACCGCCTGCTTCACGGTGGAGCAGGATACCCTGGGAGCGTTCACACCCTTCGTAGCCAACTTCTTTAGCTGCAGCAGCAGTGTGGGCGGCACCTACACATTGAACTGGGAAATGCCCGATGGCAGCGGCCCCTCAGGTCCCGCGACCACCTACACCTTCCCAGGCCCTGGCGTATACGAGGTGTGCCTGTGGATGGTGGGCAACACCAATAACTGTACCAGTACTTTCTGCGACAGCGTAATGGTGGACGAGAACGGTGTGGTGACCTCCTTATCCAACGTCACCTACGACTGCCTGCAGATCCCCAATGGACCCAACATGCCCGGCACAGCCTGCACCAACCCCGCCACGGGCGAGACCGGCCTTTGGAGCGCTGACTGCCAGTGCCTGCCGGACACCAGCACCACCGGTTGCCAAGCTGGGTTCTGGGTGATCCAAGCCTACGAAGGTGACAGCCTGAACGGCGAAGTGACGCCCATCCCCAATGAGGTATGGGTGTGGAACCTGAGCAGCTCAGCGAGCACGACCTTCTCCTTGTCCGGTGCTACTACCAACGGAAGCAACTTGCTCATCATTGAACCTGGTTGCGCAACACCGCAGATCGGGGCAACGGTCGCAGGGACTGGCATCCCGTGGGGTACGGTCGTCATCTCCGTTATTAACCCAACGGCTGTCACCTTGAGCAATATGTGCACCGCGACAGCCACCGGCATCTACACGTTCACCCAGGCCGATCAGACCTTTGCATTCGTTTGGGACTTTGGCGATGGCACCACAAGTACGGAAGCCTATCCCACCCATGTCTATGCCACAGGAGGGCCCTACCAGCTCTGCCTGACCATGACGGACGGAGCGTGCTGCACCAGCACCTACTGCGACGAAGTGAGCATCGATGAGAACGGCATCTACAACGGGATGGTGATCGACGGTCGTCCGGGGCAGAAGCGCTGAACGAACTGCGCACCTGGCCCAACCCGGTGAGCGACCACCTGAACCTGAGCTTCCGCAGCACCTTGCGCGGCACCGTGCAACTGCAGCTCGTGGATGTCAACGGCCGCGTACACCGTACCACGAACGCCACCTTCACCACCGGCGACAACCGCATCGAACTGTCCACCGCTGAGCTGCCCGCCGGGCTGTATCTGCTTCGCATGGAGCAGGCCGGCCAGGCGCAAAGCATCCGCTTCGTGAAGGACTGAACCTCCCTACCATGAGGACGGGCGCTCACACCAGGTGGGCGCCCGCGCCTCGTGAAGGACATGATCAAGGAAGAGCTCATAGCCCGCTGCGGACGCGGCGAACCCAAGGCCCAGTACGAACTGTACAAGGCCTTGTACGGGTTGATGATGTCCGTATGTGGCCGGTACGAGCGCAACCGCCAGGATGCTGTGGCCCGCATGAACCAAGGCTTTCTGAAGGTACTGACGAACATCGACAAGCGGCGCCCCGAGGTCCCCTTCGAGCTCTGGGTAAGACGCATCATGATCAATACCGTGATCGACGAATACCGCAAGGACAGCCAACGCAAAGCCCAGGAAACACTGGATGTTCCCCTGGACCAAAGCGCATTGGCCGAAGTGAACGAGTACCTGCGGCACATGGAGGCCGATGCCTTCGCCGAGCTGCTCAACAGGGTGCCCGAGATGTCGCGCAAGGTGTTCAACCTCTTCGCCATTGACGGGTATGCACATGCGGAGATCGCCGAGCTGCTCGGCATCAGTGAAGGCACATCGAAATGGCACGTGTCGCATGCGCGACAGGTGCTTCAACAGGCCATCGCCCAGCTTGCCGGGCGCAGCCTAAAGACCGAACTGCGATGAACCTCGAGAACGAATTCGACGAACTGGCACGGCGCAAGCTGGAAGAGCGGAACATCCCCTTCCAGGAGAGCGACTGGCTGCAGGCCCAGGCCCTGTTGGCCCGCCAGAAGCGCAAGAGCGTGCGCATCTGGCCATGGATGCTGGGTCTGCTGCTGGTGGGAAGCAGCACAGCCTGGTGGCTCAGCGGCCAAGAGGACGAAGCATCGGCACCGCTGGCAACCACACAAGCGCCCGCTGTTCCATCGCACACCACCACCGGTCCGATCACCTCTGAAGAACAGCCCTCGACACAGGACGCTGAGGCACAGATCGGCCCGGCTGCGACCAACAATGTGCCCACCACCACTGGCGCCATGGTCATCGAGCCGAACACTGCCGAACAACGGCGCACCATTGGTCCATCGACCACATCCGCATCACAACTGGCAGGTTCTGCCTACACAGCACAAGCGAACGCCACGGAACCGAGCACGAACGTTCAACAGAACACGCTGCCAAGCAACACCACTTCCCCAGCGACCGCACCACAAGGGCAGCGAGGCACACCCGCAACACCTGCCGCAGCACCTGCACAAGCCACCCATACGACCGGCACCAGCGGTGACGCACAGCCTTCCCCTGCTCAAGCCCCTGCGCAGTTGCCTCTCGCAGGCTCCTTCGATGCAACGCAGCACCAGGCTGCTCAAGATGCTCCCGCTCCACCTACCACATCGAACCCCGCATCTGAACAGTTGGTGTCCATCGGTGCCGGAGCGAAGTCCGATGTCACCGCGCGACCACTGCCCAACAGCCTTCGCAGCTCATCGCCCCGGACAGCGTGGCCGTTCAAGCCACACCGGCCGACAGCACTCCGGCGCCACAGGACAGCTTACCGAGCGCCTCGGCGGCGCCCGTTCCGTTGCAAGGCCCCACCGTGCGTTCCCCCTGGGAGGTCAGCGCGCTGGTCGGGCTGCGGCAGACCAATGCCACCTATCGGAGCGAACACATTGCAGCGGATGACCTGCGCATCACCGGACAACGCGCGCCCTTCTGCGGTGCAGAACTGATGCATACCGGTCGCAACCTGAGCTATGGCGCAGGCATCGGCTACGGCAGCTGGTCAGAGCAGGTGGACGTGGCTGCGCTGGACCGCACACGCACCACGATCCGTCCCTACTGGATGCTCGTGCCCGTGGATACCACGCTGCTGATCATCACCGACACGCTCTTCCAAGGCACGGATTCCATGAGCTTCACTGGCATCAGCCAACCCAGCACGGTGAACGTGATCCGCCCCACAGCTGATACGACCACAGTGACCGAACGCCTGCGCGAAGCACGCACAGTAACCGTGCGCAGCAGCTATGTGGAAGTCGCCCCGCTCATCGATCTGCACGTGACACAGGCGCGCTGGACCCTGGGCGTGCGCGGTGGACCCACCGTGGGGCTGCTCTCCGGCCGTCGCGGCGAACTGCCGAGCCCTGGCGATGATGGTGGCGCACCGTTCCGTGAGGTGGCCTTCCGCGAGGTGATGCTGGGGTATCAAGCACGGGCCTACGTGCGCTACCGCTGGAACGCCGCGTGGAGCATTGGCCTCGAACCGATGATCGGCGGCACCCTGCTCGATACCTTCAACGAGGCCGGCGTGGAGCGTCGGGTGACCGGCTACGGCGTGCTGATGAGCCTGACCTACCGCCTCCCGTGATGTAGCTTGGCGGCATGCAAAGGCTCCTGTTGGGATCACTGCTGATCCTCACCGCATGCAGCACGGAGCCGGAACACGCCACCATGAACGACCTGGAGCACCTACCCACCTGGCCTGAACCGGGGGTCCTGAACGCTGTCATCGAGATCTCAGCTGGCAGCGTGGAGAAGCGCCAGTATGACCCCGCCACGGGTACCTTTCCCATCGACCTGCGCAACGGCCTGCCCCGCATGATCCGCTTCCTGCCCTATCCGGCCAACTACGGATTCATCCCGGGCACCAAAATAAACAAGGAGGAAGGCGGCGACGGCGATGCGGTGGACGTGTTCGTCCTGTGCGGCGCGCTACCCAGTGGCACGGTCGTTCCGGTCGAACCCATCGGCATCATCGAACTACTCGACGCCGGCGAACGCGACGATAAGCTCATTGCCGTACCCGTGGACCCTGCCCTGCGCACGGTGGAGGCCGATGACATCCACGAACTGCCTCAAGCAGCGCGCGATATCCTGGTGACCTGGTTGCTCAATTACGACCCGGAGGACGGTGCGCAGCTGGTGGCCGTGAAAGGACGCGCCGATGCTATTGCCACCGTGGAACGCTGGCAGCTGCGCTAAGCACGCAAGGTGGCACCCAGCTCCTTCTCCATGGCATGGCGGATACGCCCCATGGCCTTGTCCACCTGTTCGTCGGTGAGCGTGCGCTCGTTGTCCTGAAGGATGAAGCTCATGGCATAGCTCTTCTTACCGGCCGGCAGCTTATCGCCCGCATACACATCGAAGAGCCCTACTTCCTTGAGCAACTTACGTTCTGCCTGCAACGCGGCCTTCTGCAACTGTTCGTACCGCACATCAGCAGCGATCAACAGGCTCAGGTCGCGGCGCACGGTGGGGAAGCGCGGTACTTCGGCGTACCCTTCGCGCTCTGCACGACACAGCTCCACCAGCGCGGTCTCGTCACATTCCGCGAAATGCACCGCTTGTGCAAGGTCATGCGCCTTCAACAAGGCGGGAAGCACCGTACCGATCGTGGCGACCGAGCGGCCGTTCACCAACACTTCATGCGCCTGCTCAAGGGCCACATGTGACATGGGCTTCCACACCGTATAGCCCAGCAGGCCGAGACGGTCGAGCAGGGACTCGAGCTCTTCCTTCAGATCATGCAACACCGCAGGGGCGTTCGCACTGCGCCATCCCTCCTTCCAGCGGGCACCCGTCATGGCCAACGCCACCACTTCGCGCTCATCGGTCGCTTGATCGCTAGTACGGTAGCGGCGGCCGCGCTCAAAGAAGCGCAGATCACGTTGCTGCCGGTTGATGTTATAGGCCATGGCCTGGAGCATGCCGAAGAGCAGTGTGGGGCGCAATACATCAAGCTCCGCGCTCAACGGGTTCGCCAGGGTCACCAGCTCTTCCGCACGCGCAGTCCCCAGCTTGGCGGTGCGTTCACCACTGACCAGCGAAGGGGTCATCACCTCCCGGAAGCCACGCGCAGCCAGATGATGGCCACTGAGATCACGCAGTTGCTCCAAGGTGAAGCGCTCGTTTAGGACCGCAGGCAACGATAGATGCCTGGGCAGGGGGATATGATCGTAGCCGTGGATGCGCAGCACCTCTTCCACCACATCGATGGGCCGCTTCACATCCACGCGGTAGGCCGGCACCTGCACATGAATGCCATGGCTGTTCTGCTCGCGCACACGGAAGTCAAGCGACTCCAACAAACGCACCACCTCATCTGGCGCCAGCACAAGGCCGGATACGCGCTTCAGCTCAGCGTAGGTGAGGTGCACCTCGACGCGATGCGCTGACGTATGGTCGATGTCGGTGATGGACGAACTGATGCGTGCACCGGCCACTTCTTTCAACAAGAGCGCAGCGCGTTGAAGTGCATAGACCGTGATCTCCGGATCCACCCCGCGCTCGAAGCGGAACGACGCATCCGTGTTCAAGCCATGGCGGCGTGCCGTGCGCCTTACGTATGACGCATCAAAGCATGCGCTTTCCAGGAAGATCGCAGTGGTGCCTTCGCTCACGCCGCTATCCGCACCGCCGAACACACCGGCCAGGCACGCGGGTCGCTGGGCATCCGCGATCACCAGGTCATTGGCATCGAGGGTACGCTCCTTGCCGTCCAGCGTTACAAAGCGTTCAGCGGCTTGCGCCATCCGCACCACGATACGGTCACCTTCCAGCTTGTCCGCATCGAAGGCGTGCAGCGGCTGGCCGAGTTCGTGCTGCACGAAGTTGGTGACATCCACCACGTTGTTGATCGGCTTCAGACCGATGCTTTCCAGCCGTTCCTGCAGCCAGGCCGGTGATGGACCCACCTTCACACCGGTGAGCGTCACTCCGGCATAACGTGGACAGGCCAGCGTGTCGCGTACGTCCACCTGTACGGCGCGTACGTCGTCGTCCTGTGCGAAGGCCGAGACGTCAGGCAGCTGCAGGACATGCGTGCTTCCGAGACGGTGCTTCAATGCAGCGAGGAGATCGCGCGCCACACCCACATGGCCCATCGCATCGGTGCGGTTGGGGGTGAGCCCGATCTCCAGCACATGATCGCTCTTCAGGCCGAGCTGGGTGGCGGCAGGCGTTCCCACCACGGCGGAGGGATCGAGCACCAGGATGCCATCGTGGCTCTGTCCCAGGCCCAGTTCATCCTCGGCGCAGATCATGCCATGGCTCTCCTGCCCACGGATCTTGCTCTTCTTGATGATGATGCAGGTGCCGTCGGTCATGCACAGGTTGGCCCCCACCGTGGCCACCAGCACCTTCTGACCGGCCGCCACATTAGGCGCACCACAGACGATCTGCACCGGCTCGCCCGCACCGATGTTCACCATCGTCACGCTCAGGCGATCGGCATCGGGATGCTTGCGGCACTCCAGCACGTGGCCCAC
>JALOLX010000011.1 GCA_025455765.1 Flavobacteriales bacterium
AGGACGTGGCTGCACGCTCACCCATTGTGTGGTGGTGGCACCGCAATAAGTTCCGGTCACGGTCAGTGTCACTTGGTACACGCCCGCAACCGCATAGCTGTGATCCACCTGTTCGGTCGTTGCCGTGGTCCCGTCACCCAGGTCCCACAAATAGCCGGTCACCGGATTCCCGGCCGCTGTGTTCACCACAGGCGTGAAGGATGCGACCTCACCGAAACAGAGGTTGGCCACCTGGATGGCAAGGCTGGGTGGCGCGAACACCTCCACCACCTGGTCTACGCTGTGCGTACAGCCCAAGGCGTTCGTCACTTCCAGCGTGACCGTATACGTACCAGGTGCGGTGTACGTATGCGGCGGCGGAACAACGTCAGTGCTGAAGGTGCCATCACCGAACGACCATAGATGCGCAATAGCGCCGATGGAATTGTTGGTGAATGCAACAGTGATCGAATCGCAGGCCGCATCCTGGTCCATGGTGAAGGCCGCTGTTGGACGCGGCAACACAACGACTTGAACGGAAGCCGTGTCAGCGCAGCCGGCAGTGGCTCCCTGGATGCTCGCGGTGTATCGCACCGTGTAAACACCGGGTGTGTTGTAGGTGTGTGCCTGATCGCCCGCGCCGGTCCATTGGAAGCCGTTGCCGGTGCCGAAGTCCCACTGGAAGTAGTTGGCACCGCCGGTGGTGGTCTCGTTAAAGAAGGCCGTCTCGCCAGCACAGATGGTGTCCGGCGATACCGTCAGCGTAACACTGGGCGGCGGAACGATCTCGATGATGACCGTTGCCGTATCGATGCCGCAATAGTTGCTGTCCAGCAGGGTCACTTCATACGTGCCAATGCCCGGGTATGCGATGGTACGCGGGAACGTGGGCGGCCAGGGTGTCCAATCAATGATCGAATCCTGTCCGGTGCCCCAGTAGTCACCGAAGTTCCAATACTCGTAGCGTTGGAAGATGTTGCCTTGCTGGAAGCAGTTGCGGTCCGTGGTGTTGAGGTAGGTCACCTCATTGTCCGGCCAGCACAGCAGCGTGGCGCTCGGTGCGATGCTCGCATCATCGATGTCCCAGATCCGGATGGGGTTGAAGGTGGCCAGACTGGCGCCACCTTGCAGCGTGTTGCATGTGTTCTCGGCGGTCAGCTCCACTGTGGTCTCACAATCCACCGTACCCGGCAGGTAGGTGTGCGAGATCGTCTGTCCCCAGTTGGTATGGTCGAACGTAAGTGGCGGACTGCCATCACCGAAGTTCCAGACAAAGACCGTGTTGGGAGATACGTTGGTACTGGAGTTGATGAACTCCACCGCATGCGGCGCGCACACCTGTGTGAGCCCACCGACCGGTATCTGGATCGAAGCACTGGTGCTCTGCTCCATGGTGAGCAGACCGGTGATCGTGCAGCCTGTGGCCACCTCCGTGAACACCACCGTGTAGGAACCCACGGTGGCCGGGTAGACGTGGCTGACCGTCTGTGGAGGCTGCAAGGAGGCTCCGCTCTGCAACGGAGATCCATCGCCCCAATCAATGGTATAGGCACCCACCACGTTCGGCGTGGCAATGAGCAACGCATAGGCCGTGCCAGAGCAACTGTACCACTCCGGCGCATCGGAAGGCAGGCCGTAATAGTCGAACAGTTGAGGACATTGCGCACGCGCCTGACCAGCGAGCAACAACGCTCCGATCAAGGCACCGTAAGTATGCGTTCTGCGCGGGTACATGTGTCTTCCGCACGTTGGTACGGTCCCCACCCCCCAAAGGATACGCGGAGGCCCGTTTTCGTACGACGAACGCCCACCGGTAAGCGACGGCCTCAGTCCCGGCCGCGATGGACCACGGCAACCTCTCGCCCTGCGCTGCGTATGAACGGGCCTGACCCCTCCCGTCCGAATGGAACGATACGACCTCGCCATCATCGGTGGCGGACCCGCCGGCCATGCCGCAGCCATGCGTGCGCTCGACCTCGGCATGCGCGTGATCCTGGTGGAGCGCGATCGCATCGGCGGTACCGGCATCTACAATGGCGCCCTCGCCTCCAAAACACTCTGGGAAATGGCCATGCGCGTATCGGCCACCAATGAGCTGATGCGCAAGCGCGGCCGCGAACCCTTGAAGCTGGAATGGGAGGAGGTGAACAAGGCCTTACAAGAGGCCATGTTCGAGCGCAAGTACCTCTACTCCTGCCACATGCAACTGCTGGCCGAGCAACGCGACGAACACGGGCGCCCGCGCTTCTCCTATGAACGCGGTGAGGCCGTCACCATCGCACCTCACGTGGTGGAGATCCGCAGACCCATCGGCGATCGGCACATCGAAGCCGCTCACATCATCGTGGCCACTGGAAGCCGACCCCGTACAACGGCCGAACTGCCCTGCGATGGTGTGAACGTCCTCACCAGCGACCAGATCTTCGACCTCGAAGCACCACCGGAAAGCATCGTGATCGTCGGAGCAGGTGTCATCGGTTGCGAATTCGCCACCATCTTCTCCAACCTCGGCCGCACCCGCGTGCACATCATCGATCGCGCGGACCGCATCCTACCCTTCGAGGACGCCGATGTCTCCGAGCTCGTAGCCCGCGAAATGGAACGTCGCGGAGTGATCATTCACCGCAATGCCAAGCTCGAACGGCTCACCGTTCAGCCAGAAGCCGCAGCTACTTCACGGGTGACCTACGAACTCTCCTACCCCGATGGCCGGCGCGAGTCGTTCACCGTGGAGAAGGCACTGCTCTCCATCGGCCGTGTGGCCAATACGGACCGCCTTGGTCTGGAACTGGCCGGCGTGGCCATGGACGACCGCCGACAACCGCTCCTCACCGGCACCGCCACAAGCCAACCGCACATCCACATCGTGGGCGATGCCACCGGCACCAACATGCTGGTGAACCTCGGTGAACTGGAGGGTCGGCATGCGGTGGAAATGCTGGCCGGGCTGCGCACCGATCAGCCGAGCTACGCCAATATGAGCACCATCATGTTCCTGGACCCCGAAGTGGCCGGCGTGGGGCTCAACGAGCAGGAATGTCGCGCCCGGGGTATCCCGTACCGCATGGCCCGCATCGACTACAGCTGCCTGGCCCGTGCCATCGCCATGCGACGGACCCGCGGGTTCTTCAAGGTGCTGGTGACCGACGATGAGGAGATGCGCGTGATCGGCATGCGGGCCGTGGGCGAACACGCCTCCAGTGCCATCCAGGCCGTGGCGCTGATGATCCGCCAAGGAACACCCGTACGCGAACTGGCCGAACTGCTGCATCCACATCCGAGCATCACCGAAGGCGTACAGGAATGCGCACGCATGCTCACTGGCACAAGCATCTTCAAGCCCGAGGTGCTCGGCGACAAGCTGCGCTGCACCCGCTGGGCACCCGCCGTTAAAGCCGCTTAATCCAGTGTGGGAGGCCCGGGGTCCTGGAAAGCCGGGTTGTTCACGAACTCCATATCCGTCAGCGTGTTCAGGAAGGCGATGAGCTGAGCCTTCTTTGCAGGCGTCAACTGCAGACCGCCCGTGGTGAACTTCATGTTCGGATCGATGGTGGGTGAAGGATGGCCGCCGCTGTTGTAATGTTCGATCACTTCATCCAAGGTCTGGAACCGGCCATCATGCATGTAGGGTGCGGTGAGCGCCACGTTGCGCAGGCTCGGTGTCTTGAACTTTGCGCGGTCCTGCGGCTGCCCTGTTAAAGCCCCCAGCCCAAGGTCGTCCCACAGGCTCTCGGGGTCCAGGCCATTGTTGCGCAGGATGCCATCGGTGAAGCGCCCACCACCGCTGGGGTGGCAATGGAAGCAATCCGCACCACCCTGCCCACCCAGCACATCAGGCGGGAAGCCACCTTCCAACGTGGTCAGCTGAAAGCCCAACTGAGCATCAATAGGCAGCGTTCCTTCCCCGCGCATGAACTTGTCGAAGGGTGAGTTCCACGACACCATCGTTCGCAGGAACTGAGCCATCGCCTTGGCCGTGCGGTCCACGGAAATACCGGGCGTTCCAAAGGCCCGTGCATACAACGTGGGATAGGCCTCATCCGCTTCCAGCTTCGCAATGGCATCGGGCCACTGTTCATGCATCTCGATGGGATCGACCACCGGCATCAGCACCTGCTCTTCCAAGGTCATCGCACGGCCATCCCAGAAATAGCGCGGCTCCCAGGCCAGGTTCTGCATCGGCATGGCATTGCGTGTGCCTTGGATACCATCGATCCCGGTGCTGAACCGGTTGCCATGGTCGGTGAAGGCGAACGCTGCGCCATGGCACGACGCACAGCTCTGTGTGTTATCGCCGGACAACCGCTCTTCGTAGAACAGGAACCGCCCCAGTTCGATGCCCTCCACGGTGAAGGGGTTGTCGGCAGGGATAGCGGGCGCTGGGAAGCCGGGTGGCACCACGAACGTGTACGGTGTGGGAGTGTATGTGCCCACACCACCGCCGCCTGGACCAGGTAACGGGTCGGGGTCCTTGTCTTCTCGAACACACGATGACAGTACCACCAGCGCAAGGCAGAAGAACAGCGCTCTGGGCACAGGCCGAGGCTCAACGAGGCTCCACTTGGTCGATCGGTCGTTCATCGGTGAGGGTATGGAGGAAAGCGATCAGGTCTGCCTTGCTTTGGTCTGACAGATCGAAACCAGTGATCAGGGGGCTTTTGTTCGGTGCCGCCTCACCACCACTGGCGAAGTGGTCCACCACCTGCTCCAGTGTGGCCAAGGTACCATCGTGCATATACGGTGCGGTCAGTGCAACGTTACGCAAGCTGGGTGTTTTGAACCTGCCGTGGTCCTGGGGATCCAGCGAGATACGCTCACGACCCGGATCTGTGGAGAGCGCGTTAAGACCGATGTTGTGGTACTGATGATCGGTGAGGTCGAATCCACCATGGCAGGACCCACAGCCCAGTTCGGGGCTATTGAACAGTGCCAGCCCACGCTGTTCCTGCTCGGTCAATGCCGTCTGATCACCGTTCCGGAAACGATCGTAGCGGGACCAACCGCTGAGCAAGGTCCGCTGGTAGCTGGCCAACGCACGCACGAGATAGAAGGCCGATAGCGGTTCACCGTAAGCGCGCAGGCTTAGTTGGGCATAGGGATCCTCGTTCATCAAGCGCTCCGCAGCCTCGTGGATGTTGAAATCCATCTCGTTCGGATCGTGGATGGGCGCGATCGCCAGCTGCTCCAACGTGGGTACACCGCCGTCGCGAAAGAACGCCGGATGCCACGCGAGATTGAAGAGCGGCGTGGCATTGCGCATGCCCAGGCGGCCTTCGATGCCCACACTAAGGACCACGGTATCACTGAACGCCCGATCAGGGAAATGGCACGACGCACAGGCCACTGTGCCATCGCGCGAAAGGCGCGGATCGAAGAAAAGGGCCTTACCCAGCCGCACCGATGCATCTGTCATCGGGTAGGCGGCATTGTCCGGAACAGGCGGAAAACCGGGCGGCACGTCCAGTTGGAAAAGGCCATCCACATCCACTGAAGGACCGGCCAGGTCGGCATCGCGCCGGCACCCGGAGAGCACCAGCACCGCACACACCAACAGGGCCACCGGGGTCCTCATTCCACGGACATGCTGAGTTGGATGTTCGTGGCCATCTTCAGCGCCAGCGCAGGCACGCCGCCATGGTCCTGGTTCTCGGTGGCCAGGTCGATCTGCCCGGCGGACGAGTGGAAGAACTTCTCCACATCCACGACCACACGTACCTCGGTGGTATCGCCCGGTTCCACAGTGACCCCACCGCTTGGCGCGAAGGTGAGCGGCAGGTAGCAGAACTCACGGCCCGGATGGAACACAAAAGCGTTGACCAAGGGTGCGGTGCTTGCAGGATCCAGGTCATATCGTCCTTCGAACATCGCAAAGCGGTAACCCGTGGCCCAGGTCCAGTACGTGCCGTTGTTCACGTTCAACGGATGCCCTGCACCGTAAAGTGACGGGTCGGCATAGTTCATGGCCTCTGGCACGCCAAGGTGGCCGGTGATCGCTGTGTGGGAACCCGCATCGACCGCCCAATGGAACGCCACAGGACCGTCGCTCAGGTCCATGTAGACCACATCGTTCAACGCTTGCGGCTCACCAGCGCCTTCCAGCTGCAACTCCCCGAAATACATTTTCAACAGCTCCACGGTCACCCGCCGGTCCATGTGCTCGCGATATTCCGTGAAGAACTGCAACGGCTCTCCTTGCCACTCAGGCACTACCACCAACCGCAACACACCCGCCTGAGCAGGCCCTTCGGCTGGACCCTTTCCACAGCTTGCCAGTACCATGGCCGCCACTGCGACCCATCCCATGTGCTGCATGTGCTCCACCATCCATGGTGATATGACCCATGGACCGTACAGGTACAAATTTACGTTGGAACCAGCCCGCCGCGCGTGATGAACGTCACTGGTGGCAGGGGCACGGAACGAAGCCGAACGGTCCCCCGACTTGAACGGCACCGGCACATCCGCAGAACGGTGCTCTGCGGCCCGATACAGCGCCCAGTCCTGGGGCCTGTGGGCATCGCGTACCTTGGGCGCGATGTTCCACGTGCTGCGTAGCTCTGCCGGGGCGGGCAAAACACATGCCCTTGTGAAGCACTACCTGGGCTTGTGCATGCGCTCACCGGACCCCGCAGGGTACCGGCAGGTGCTGGCCCTGACCTTCACCAATAAAGCAGCCCAGGAAATGCGCGATCGGGCCGTGCGCTACCTGCGTGCACTGGCCGGGCAGGCAGCACCCGATGCAGCCCTGGCCGACGTGCAACAGCACCTGAAAGCAGTAGCTGGTGTGGATGACGCCACCCTCGCTCGCATGGCCGACCGCACCTTACGCCACATGCTCCACCATTGGAGCGAAGTGGCCATCAGCACCATCGATGCCTTCACTCAGCGCGTAGTGCGCCCCTTTGCCCGCGACCTGCAGTTCGACCACGACCTGCGGATGAGCACTGACCAGGAAGGCTATCTGCAACGTGCCGTAGAACGCCTCATCGCTTTGGCCGGTGAAGACCCTCGGGTAACCGACATCCTAGGCCAAGCGTGCCTCCAACTGTTGGACGACGAGCAGCGTTGGGACCCCGAAATGCCCCTCCTACAGCTGAGCCGACAACTGCAGAACGAACGCTCCATCGTCCCCCTCCAACGTATCGCTGCCATGGATGTGGGCGAAGTGCGGAAGATCGGCGAAGCCCTTCGTGCCGAACAAGCGGCCTTCCGCTCACACGTGCGGGCATTGGGTGCAAAAGCCCTGCAGATCCTGCGCGATGGCAGCATCACGGCCGAACTGCTCTTCCAGACCAAGCGGGGCGTTCATGGCTTTTTCGTGAAGCTCTCCACCTTTGCCGATGAACCCGTGGAGATCAACTCCTACGTGCGGGCCACGTTGGAAAGCGGCCGCTGGGCAGGAACACGCGCCAACGCCGCCGAGCAGGCTGCCATCGAAGCACTGAAGCCCGCGCTGGAACGCCTCGCGCTTGAAGCGATCGACCTGCTTCAACAGGGCATGCGTGACCATCTGCTCAGGGGTGCCATCCTCCGCGACCTGCCCGCCACATTCGCCCTCCACGAGCTCGATCAGCAGCTCGAAGCCGCCAAACAGGAGGATCACATCGCCTTCTTCAGCGACCTCACCCGCCGCGTGGCCGAGATCGTGGCCGCCGAGCCTGTACCGTTCATCCACGAACGCATGGGAGAGCGGTACCGTCACTTCCTGATCGATGAGTTCCAGGACACTTCGCTGCTGCAGTGGACCTGTCTGCTCCCCCTCATCGATAATGCACTGGCCAGTGGTGGAACTACGCTGCTCGTGGGCGATGCCAAACAGGCCATCTATCGCTGGCGCAATGGTGAGGTGCGCCTGTTCACCGCACTGCCCAGACTGTTCGGTCGTGGCGACGACACCCTTGAAGTGGAGCGCGAGGAGACCCTGGTGCGCAACCATGCACCGCTGGCCGCACTTGCTCACAATCGCCGGTCATCACCGGTCATCATCGCCTTCAACAACCAGCTCTTCGGAGCACTGGCCCAGGAACTGCCCGATACGCTCAAGACCGTGTACCAGGCCCATGAACAACTTCCAGGCAAGGAACGACCCGGCCTGGTCGATGTGCGTGTGGTGGAGGACATCGAAGAGGGCGAGGACCGCTGGACGACCATCCTGCGCTACGTCGACGAGGCCCTGCAAGAGGCCCTTCAAGATGGAGCTCGCCCGGGTGATGTGGCCGTGCTGGTGCGCACAGGCGCACAAGGCGCGCGCATTGCCGAACACCTCATCGCCCAAGGGCTCGCCGTGCTTTCCCCGGATGGGCTCAAGGTGGCCATGGACCGACGGGTCGCGCTGGTGATCGATGCCCTGCGTGCGCTCTACCTGAACGACATGGCCGCAGCGGTCCGTGTCCTTGCAGCACGGTGTTTGATCTTCGCCGATACACAGGGCGATATCGACCCCTTCGCGGACCGCACCTCAGCACCCGCAGTATGGGACGAACTGCTCGCCATGCTGCTGCCGCTGCCATTGAACGAGAACCTAGCGCCGCTCGGAACCCTGCTCCTGCACATCCACCAACAACTGCTGCCACACATCACCCATACGGCGCCGTTCCTGGCCCTGTTGGACGAAGCACATACCTGGAGCGATGGCCATGCTGCGGACGTTCCCGCGTTCATCGATCACTGGGACCGCAACGGCGCTGCGCGCAGCACAGCTCCGCCGGACGATGGCAACGCGGTCCACGTCATGACCATCCACAAGGCCAAAGGACTGGAGTTCCCCGTGGTGATCGTACCCGATGCCAGCATGCGCAGCGGCGGAAGGAACACCGAACGCATCTGGGTGGCGCCCAACAGCGCTGCACCCATGCTCGATGCAGCGCTGGTCGCCTACAGCAAGAAGCTGCTGGATGCCGGTGTGCCTGAGCTGATCGTCGAACATGAGCTCAGGCACTTGGATGACCTGAACCTCCTGTACGTGGCGTTCACACGGCCCGTGGAACGCCTGCATGCATTCGTGCGGCGCAGCGCGAACGACCCCGTGGGCAAGGGCTTGCTCGCGTGGATCGGGTTGCAGGGTGCTACGGACGGCTATCGCAGCGGCGATCGGTCCGCGTTGACCGCCCATCATCACCGGTCCGCATCGGGCGGCATGCTACCCTCACGACGATCCTCAGATGCAGCGGCTTTTCACGTTCGCACACGGAACGACCACGCTTCCAACGCCGCCATTGACCGCGGGCGCAAGCTGCATGCCGTGCTGGCCATGGTCGAACATCCGGACCAGCTGCACCAAGCCTTGGGCCACTGCGTCCGCAAGGGCGACATCGAGGAGGCCGAACGACCACTCCTGCAGGCTGAGCTCATGAACATGCTGGCCTCGGAAAAGCTCGCCCCTTGGTACGGACCGAACACACACGCGCGCAACGAGGCCACCATCGTGGATGCGGCAGGTAAGGCGTGGCGACCCGATCGCGTGGTCTTCGACGATCATGCCGTACGCGTGCTCGATCTGAAGACCGGAGAACCCCGCGACGAACATCGCCATCAGGTGGAACACTACCTCCAACTGCTCCGCCAAATGGGGTATCCGAACGTGAGCGGAGCGCTCTATTACCTCATCAACGACGAACTCATCAGCCTATGACCACGGACATCACCTGGCAGGTCGGCACCCTGGATGACCTGTCGCCACGGCTCGTACACGACCTGTTCAAGTTACGGGTGGATGCATTCGTGGTGGAACAGCGCTGTGCCTACGCGGAACTCGATGGCCGCGATCCGGCATGCATCCACATCGTGGGCTTCCTAATTCCTTCACAGCTGGTGGCCTGCTGTCGCATCGTACCACCCGAAGAGGACGGCATTCCCCACATCGGCCGCATCGTCATCCACCCCGATCAGCGCGGCCGCGGCCTTGGTCATCAGATGTTGCATAAGGCCATAGCGGTCACCCAAGCGCACTACGGCGCAACACCGATCGCACTGGCTGCTCAAAGCCAGCTGGAACAGTTCTACGCCGACCATGGCTTCACACGCACTGGACCTGATTACGACTGGGATGGTATTCCGCACGTGGACATGGTGCTGGCCGCCCATCACGGCATCCCTTGACCGACGCTTAGCGCAGCAGGGTGAAATGCCCGCGATACTCCTTGCGATCGGCACCGAACTCGGCTAGCCGAACCACATAATTGTACAGGCCTTCACCAGCACCATCGCCCGCCCAACCCGCACGAGGATCGGTGGTACTGAACACCAATTGCCCCCACCGGTCGAACACCTGTAGCTCATAAAGCCGTGCACCCCGCACGGATGGCTGCCACACATCGTTGAGCCCGTCACCATCGGGCGTGAAGGCCGTGGGGATGTACAACAGATGATCGCTCACGGTCACCACCCGCGAGGTGGTATCCACACAACCATTCTCGCTTTCCACGGTCAGCGTGATCACGCGCCGGCCACCATCAGTGAACGTGTACGATAGGTCGGGTTCCTCGAACACACGGCCCTCGACCACGTAGGTCCACGCCACCGCATCCTGTGAACGGTCCTCGATCATCACCTCTGGATCGAGCAGGCTTACCTCCAGGGGATCCACGACAAAGGCGGCCATCGGTAGCGGAAAGGCCTCGATAGGGGCGGGTGCATCGATCGTACGCTCCGCTATACAGCCAGAATCCGTGCGTACGGTCAACGAAACCGCATACGAACCTTGTATTACCGACGCCCAGCTGAACGCGCTGTCCGTGGAGACCAGTTCATTGTTGATGAACCACTCGTAGGTCAACGGCGTAAGCGAAACGGAGGTGCTCGCCAGCTCGACCTTTCCCCCCACACATACATCCGGACCCACGAACAAACCCGGTATGGGCGCAGCTAGCACGACCACGGAATCAACGAAACTATCCGCACAAGCACCTTCGACACCCGAAACCGATACAGCATATGTGCCTGGAGCTGCATATGCCACCGGGAAGGCAGTACCACTACCAGCCGCCCCTAGGGTCTCCCACTCAAAATCCGCGTCGGGCCCGAAGATCCCGGCGATCGACAACACTGCCTCTTCACCAGGACATAGGATCTGTGGCCTTTCGAACCAAATGTCCATGGGTGCCTGCATATCGTAGGTCTGAAAACTAGTATCCGCACATGGTGATCCTGGGTTGGCGATCAAGCGGACCGTATAGATCCCAGGTTGTGCGTAGGTCCATACCGGCTCCTGTAACGAAGACACATCCGTAGTGATGTTCGGGTCTCCGAAGTCCCACGCCCATGATACTCCGTTCACGCTTTCGTTCTCAAATTCTTGCGTCAGTCCAACACAGAGTGCTGCCTCGCCCTGCTCTGCCACCACAGCGAGCACCTCGGCATCACAAACCACCACCTTGAAAAGGAAGTCGCCCCGGGTAACACCGACCGTAACGCCATCCCTCACCTCCGTAACACAAACACCAACGGTGTACACCCCCTGAGCAGTGGCTGCTATCTGGAGCAGACCGGTGCTGGGGTCGATGCTCATAGGAGGATCTGAATCCACAGGGTCCGCTGCCGAATAACCGGCAGAATAACCCACGGGCGAATACGGTGGCGGGTCGGGGAAGGGTGCCGGATCAAAGGCCGTGCCTCCCGTGAATGGCGCGCATAATTCATAGACCAGCGCGTCGCCATCCGGGTCCGTGGCAGAGAAATCCACCATCATCTCCTGCCCCACACATATGGCAATGGCCGGTATATCACCAAAACGGGGGGAACTGTTCTGGGCCAAAGGCGGCCCAGGAATGGAGGCGGTGCAAGTGATGCCTTGCTGGCCCGCAAGATTGGCCATGGCTGGTGTGCGGCAGCAGCGTTGATAGCTCACCGTATATCCACCAGCTACCGGGGGCAAGTTGAATACCGTTTCATACACCGCAGTGCGCACACATACGGTAGGTGGCGCCGTAAGGCATGGGTCGTTCAACTCCACCGGAAGGGGCACCTCACCCGCATACGGCACGTTCGCCGAGGTGACCTGCCCTCCAGAACTGTTGAACACGGCTAAGATCGCACTCGCATCGAACCCTGTCCCGTTCGCATTATCAGGACCACAATCGCGATAAAGCACCAAGGTCACTCTGTATTGCGACCCGCCAAGATGGTCGTAGTACATGTTGCCTCCGATGATGTGGGTCGCTTCCACTACCACACCCAACAGGCATCCAAGTATCGTCAAGGGCAACCTCATGCGCATAAGGATGACACCAAGGTACGTCCAAAGGTTGCCTCCTGCAGCATCCAAGGCTCACTTAGCGGTGGCCAATTGCTCTGCACGCTGCCATTCCAGTGCGGTACAGAACTCATACGGCGCGCGGCCAGCAAGCATTTCCTGCACCCGTGCAAGCTCCGGATAGACCTTGGCCTCCACCTCATAGCGCAACCACCGATAACCCAACCGCTGAAGTTCCGTGAACGACCGGGCAGAATGGATCACGTAGTAGCGCTCAGCACCGCTCAGTTTGCGGTATTGTGGGTACTCGAAGGTTCCCTCCAACCTATCTTCCACCCCTGTTCCCATGAGCGATCTTCTGGAACGTACTGCCCGCTGTGTGGTGGACCTTCACGGTCATGAACTTCATGGTGTTGCCATGGTCGTTCCAGGCCAGCGTGCGGTAGCTCGTTTGCAAAACTACCTTGCAAAGGTCATCGGCAAACCCTTCTGGGCACCGGAGATCATGGACATGGGCCGTTTTCTGGCCACCATAGCCCAGGCCGAACAGGCTGACCGGAATGAGCTGCTCCTGGCGCTGCTGCACCGCTACAACGCTCTGCAACCCACCGGCACACACACCCTGACCGACCTCCTCCAATGGGGGCCCACGGCACTACAGGACATGAGCGAAGTGGACCATCACCTCATCGACCTGGATGAACTCTACCGCGACCTGCGCTCTTATGCGGAGATCGACGAATGGAGCCTGGCCTTGGGGACCGAACTGAGCAAAGGTCAACAGAACGCCGTGGCCCTTTGGCAACGGACAGGTCAACTGCATCGTGCCTTGCACACCCATATGGCCGAACAGCGCCGTGGTTCGGGCGGATGGGTGGCCCGCGAAGCCGCAGCCCGAGCAGGGGCCGCAGAACTCCCTTGGACCATGGTATGGTGCATTGGTGCCAATGCCTTGGAGCCCGCATCCACCGCTGTTCTGCGTGCATTGCAACGGAGAGGCATGCTCCAGCTGGCCTGGGATACCGATCGCTACTACCTCGAAGACCGGGAACAGGAAGCCGGTCGTTTCATTCGCCGTTCCATCGATGCACTCGGTGCCGGATCAGTGCCACCGGTGGACCTGCTCCGCGAGCAGCGCAGATCCGTCCATGTGATCGCCGTGCCGGATGCATACGCTCAAGCGCAGACCGCAGCCGCGTGGATCAGCGAACGCAGCACCGAAGAGCTGGCCAGTACGGTGGTCATCCTTGCCGATGAGAGCCTGGCCCTCCCCCTCATCGAAAACCTGCCCGCCTCCGTTGCCAACATCAACATCTCCTCCAGTACGGATCGGTCGCATTGGCCGGTGAACGACCTGGTCGACCTCTTCGTACCGCTCCATGGGGCATGGCAGGCGAACACCCCGCTACCCGTGAAGCAACTGCTTACGTGGTGCCAACATCCGCTCTTCCATCAGCTTAGTGCCAACGGGTCTGCCAGCCACCAGCTACACGGGCATCCCCGCCATTCCATCACAGGTGCCGAATTCGCCGCCTTGGCCGAACGCAGTGACCCCTTGCGCCTCCTGCTTCATGCGCTTACGATACCACAACTAAGCCCGGCCGTGGCCTGCTTGTTGGATGACGTGCTCCTGCTACACCCCACCAACGACCTGATCAAGGAGCAGACCGTACGCACTGCTGAAGCGTGGATCCAGATTGCGGACCTGCTCACCACGAACGGCCTTCCTGCCGACGTTGAATTGGCACGACCGGAGGTGCGCCAACGCATGCTCGCTCCAGACCCCATCGGCTATTTCGGGGACGCCGACGAAGGGGTGCAGGTGATGGGCCTGCTCGAGACGCGTGCGCTTGGCCCCCAACGCCTGCTCATCGTGGGCGCGAACGAAGGCGTGCTACCCCGAACCGCCATGCAGCAGTCCTTCATTCCACACGACCTCCGGCGCATCCTGGGCCTCCCCCTAAGAAGCGATGGAGAAGCCATCCAAGCCTACCATCTGTTGCGGGCGCTACAATACACGACCGATGTAACCGTGATCCACCATACGGGCGGCGGCCTTGAACCAGCGCAACCGTCCCGCTTCATCGCACAGTGGGAACATGAGCTTGTG
>JALOLX010000212.1 GCA_025455765.1 Flavobacteriales bacterium
CCGCCAGGAAAAGGTTCCGGGGGGATGAACGGGCCTCATAGCCCGATGGACGCTATGAAAGGTCCGGATGTGCCTCCCAGGAATCCACCCTGAGCCTGGATGCTTTGTAGAATAACGGCTACAGCGCGAGTTGGCGATGGCCATCTGATCGATGAACGCGATCCATGCACGCCGAAAAAAAAGATCAGCCCGGCGACCTGAGCCGAACAGGTGGCGGTCGCATTGTGTGCGGAGCGCCCGACTTTCGATCAAGCAGGCTAGAGCAGGGCGAAGTCGATCGGACAGGCCTTCCGATGGAGATAATGACTGCGGCCGAGGTCTGTTAGCTCGCCCAGCTTAGCTCGTGCGCGTCATGGAAACCGCGTGCAGGGCGATGCCTGTGGCCACGCTCACGTTCAATGAAGCAATGGTGCCCACCATGGGGATCTTCACCAGCTCATCGGCCATGCGCAGCACAGGGTCCGAGATGCCTTCGTCCTCGCTGCCCATCACCACCATCAACGGGCCCGACAGGTCAGCTTGGTGCAACGCGGCCGCCGCTTTTTCAGTGAGGGCCACCACGCGCAAGCCCTGGTCCTTGGCGGCACGCACTGCATCGGTGAGCCGGTTCACGCGGCAGACAGGCTTGCGCAACAAGGCTCCTGCAGAACTTTTCACAGCATCGGGTCCCAGCCGTGCCGTGCCCATCTTGGGTACCACCAATGCATCCACACCGAAGCACTCTGCACTACGCGCTATGGCGCCGATGTTGCGTACATCGGTGACACCATCAATGGCGACCAGCAAGGGAGTGCCACCCTGCTCGTACACGCGCGTGATCACTTCGTTGAGGTCCTGCTCCTCCACCTGGCTGAGGAAGGCCACCACACCTTGATGCTCCGCGCGCGTGAGGCGGTCGAGCTTCTCCACCGGCACCGGCTGCCACGGCACATCGCGCTCCCGGGCCAATTGCCGGATCTGTTTGATGCCATCGCCACCGGCCTCGCGCCGCATGAGGATCTTCTCCACATTGCGTCCCTCGCGGAGCGCTTCGATCACCGGCCAGATGCCGCATACCAGGTCCTTGTCCGCCATGAGGTGCTTACAGACCCGAGGCCTGCCTTGCAAAGGTCACGAAGTTCAGCCGAACAGCGCGGCGGTCAGTTGGAATAGATGCGGCCGTTGCGCCAACTCTCCACGTTCCTGTACCACGCGCCCTTGAGCAAGGGGTCCCGCTCCAGCATCAGCTCGTTATCACTATACGGGCTGTCGCGTTTCACGAAGGTGAAGACCAGGCTCATCAGGTTGTTCTCCTCTCCGTATGTCCAGGTCTCGCTCAGGTCGCTCTTGCGGATGGACGTGGGCCGCCCGAAGATGATGTGCACCATGCCCCGGTCCGTACGCCAGCCTTCCACCTCGCTGGAGAAGTGCCGATTGGCCGTCTCCACCCGTTCGAAATAGATGCGGATGGCCTCCCGCGCGCGCTCACGGTCCCCTGCTGCATCGATCCAGAAGCGTTCAACGGCCTCGCGCACGTTGGGGGCTTTGGCCATGCGGTCGTACTCCTGCACCGAGGTGATGTAGCGCATGGGACGAAGCATATCAGCAGCACTGGCAATGATGGGATAGCTCTCGCCCATCACCATCACCGTGAAGCCTTTGCCAATGCTGTCGTTCTGGTGGAAGTGGTAGATACCGGCACGGTCCGGGGTGAAGAGGAAGTAGCCATCGGCATCCACCGACACGGTGAACGAGGAATCCGCACCGCTTACACCGCTCATGCGCGACCCACTGCTGAACACGGGGGCAGGAAGTGAGCCATCCGCAGGCCGGTGACCTGCCTTCAACGTGCGGCCCGCAAGGCGCTCACACCGCACCTTCAAGGCCCTGCCCGGCTTCACATGGTCGCTGAACAGGGGCAGTCCACTGCGCTGGTCCACCGGCAGGAAATACTGCGCCGTAGTGGCCTTGCCGCGGATCGAACGCAGGTATACCACCCCTTGAGCGTCGCGGTTCAGGTCGTTCACCTGCACCTTCAATACACATACCGAAGGCAGGTTGCTCCGCAGGCTGAGGGTGCCGATCAACTCCTTCGGGTCCGCTGGGTCGGTGGTCTCATCGTTCACCCGTACGCTCGCACTGTCCAGGAGCGCGCGTGAGGCCCAATCACTGTATACCTCGTAGCGCACCACCGCTGATGCCCGGAAGGGCGCACCCTCGCCGGTGCTTTTGTAGAGCAGGTCAGTGGTGGGCAGGGTGAAGTAGAGCGTGCTATGCGCCGTATCGCTGTGGTAGGTGCGCGCCTGCATGCGGATGCCACCATTGGCAGGGCCGTACATGCCCGTCAGCCCATCACGCGGGGCCATGGGCTGCGTAGTGGTGCAGGCATGCAGGAGCAGCACGGCCAGGATCGGCCAGATGAAGTGCAGCGGACGAGGCCGTGTTCCGGTGGTCTTCATTCCTCCAGGGAGCGTTGCAGGAGTTTGTCGTGGATGCTCTTGTTGGTGCGTGCGCCCAGCTCTTTGAGCAGCTCCACCTGGCGCACCAGGTTGCCAGGCCCTTCGCTCAGCTTGGCGATGGCCTTGTCATAATGCTCGCGGGCGTCGTTCACGTGCTTGCCGATACGCCCCAGGTCCTCCGTGAAGCCAACGAACTTCTCGTACAGTGCTCCGGCCCGCTCGGCAATGGCCAGGTGGTTGCGGGCGATGCGCTCATGCTTCCAGATGCCATGCACAGTGCGCAAGGTGGCCATCAGGGTGCTGTGGGTCACCATCACCACCTGGCGGTCGTATGCCTCCTGGAAGATCTCGGGTCGCTCGCGCAGGGCCAGCAGGAAGGCGGGTTCCACCGGCACGAACATGAGCACGAAGTCCACACTGCGGACGCCGTACAGCTTGGTGTAGTCCTTTTCGCCGAGCCCTTTGGCGTGTGCACGCAGGCTTTCCACATGCTGCTTCAATAGGCGCACGCGCTGGGCCTCATCCGTGGCAGCGGCCCATTGTTCGTAATGCAGCAGCGATACCTTGCTGTCGATGATGAGGTGCTTGTCATCCGGCAACATCACCACCGCATCGGGTCGCAAGCGCGAGCCATCGGCCAGGGTGGTGCTTTCCTGCATGCTGTATTCCTGCCCCTTCACCAGGCCAGCGCCCTCCAGGATGCGCTCCAGGATCATCTCTCCCCAGGCACCCTGCGCCTGCGTATCGCCTTTCAAGGCCTTGGTCAGGTCGTTGGCTTCCTGGCTCAACCGTTGGTTGTTCTCCACCAGACGTACGATCTCGTGCTTCAGCGCGAAGCGTTCGCGACCTTCCTTGTCATAGGCCTCGCGCACCTGCTGCTGGAATTCGACGATGCGGTCCTGCAACGGCTTGAGGATATCGCCCAGTTTGTGCTGGTGCTGCTCCTGCAACTCCTTGCCCCGCTGCAGCAACAAGCGGTCGGCGATGTGCTCGAACTCCTTGGTGAGGCGCGTCTGCATCTCCTGCAATTCCACACGCTGACGTTCCAGTTGCTGTTCCAGCCCACGCGCGCGCTCCTGCTCGGTGGCCAGGGCTGTGGTCAGGCGCAGCACCTCCTCCGCGCGGCTGCGGCTTTCGCTGCGTACTTCAGCCAGTTGCCGGTCGCGCTCCTCCAACGCACGTTGATGCTCCTCCCGCATCAGGGTTTGTGCATCGCCTTCACGACCAGCCCTCCAACGCATGACCAGCAGTGCGCCGATCACCGCACCCACCACCAGTCCCAACAACAACGAGGTCACGTCCATGCCACGAAGTTAAGCAAGCTGCACAGGCTCCTAGTTGTCCAGGATCACCACCGGTGTACCGGGCGCCACCAGCTCGAACAACTGGATCACATCCCGGTTCAGCATGCGCACGCAGCCCATGGAGCAGGCGGTGCCGATGGCGCGTTCGTTGGCGGTGCCGTGGATGTAGATGTAGCGCGCCTTGCTGTCCACGCCCGGCCCTTGGTTCACCCC
>JALOLX010000213.1 GCA_025455765.1 Flavobacteriales bacterium
AAGAGCTGCAGCGGGCCGTGAAGAAAATGCTGCGCATGAGCGATGAGCTGGGGTCTGGTCAGCCGTCGGCCATTGCGGCACTGATGAAGGACCCTGCCTCACCCTTGAGCACTCGATTGGCCATACCCGGGCGCGATGGCTTGGTGCTACTGAAGCACGCGGACATCCTCTACCTGGAAGCGAACGACAGCTACACCACCATTCATTTGGTGGACGGCAAGCGGAGTGTGAGCAGCAAGCACATCCGGGTGTTCGAGAACAACCTCGATGCGAAGTCCTTCTTCCGCGTGCACAAATCGTACATCGTGAACTTGGCGCACCTGAAGGGCTTCAACCGCGCCGAAGGCAACATGGCCGTGCTCGACAATGGCACACTGATCCCTGTTTCGCGCCGCAGACTGCCCGATTTCCTGGGCCTGATCAACACCTTCTGAGCGTGCTGGGCGGAGCGTGGCGCAAGGCCGTGGTGCAGCTGTTGCCAGCTGTGGTGCCCTTGCTCCTACATGCCCAACAGTATGGCTTCCAGCAATGGACCCCTGCGCAGGGCCTTGCCCAAAGTCAGGTGCGGTGCATCGCCCAGGACAATAAAGGCTTCCTGTGGTTCGGTACCCTCGGGGGCGCCAGCCGCTTCGATGGGCGTGAGTTCCTGAACCTCGCCTTGCAGGAAGGACTACCTGATGCCCAGGTGAGCGCCATGGCCACCACAGCGGACGGCGGTTTGTGGATGGGCACCGGATCGCAGTTGGTGCGGCGGTATGGGCAGTCCATGGTCACCGAGACCCTGCCCTTGGAAGCCCGTGGCGCGCGCATCCAAGGGCTTGCCGCCGTGGGCAATACCCTCTACATCGGCACCGATGGTGGCGGCTGCTTCGTACGCGACAGTACGGGGATCAAGGCATTTCAGGGCCACCCGTCAGGCATGAGCGCGTACGTACGCTGTCTGGCGGTGACCACCGATGGTGCCCTGCTCATCGGCACCCGCAGCGGCGCCTGGCGCTATGAGCGTGAACAGTTCACCGTGATCCCGTTGGACGGCGACAGTGGTCGTACGGTGACCGCATTAGCGGCGGACCCCGATGGCAGCTGGTGGGTGGGCACCAGCACCCATGGCCTCTACCACGTGGACCGAAGCGGGACTTTGGCGCATTTCGACCAAGAGGCCGGGCTGCTGCTCGATCATGTGCGGTGCATCCTGGTGGATGACCAGCGCCGCGTTTGGGCGGGGAGCAAGTTCGGGTTGAACCTGTTGGAAGAGGGACGCATGCGCGTGTTCACCATCCATCAAGGGATGCCCAACGACAACATCACCGCAGCCTTCCAGGACCGCAACGGCGATCTGTGGTTCGGCACTGACGGTGCAGGCTTCATCCGCTACGCTGGTGAGCGCTTCGTCACCTTCACCTTGAAGGACGGTCTGTGCAGCGATCTGGTCATGAACATCACCCCCGATGCCTCGGGCCAGCTCTGGCTGGGCACGTATGACAACGGTGTGTGCACCATTGATGGTTTGGCGCGCGTGACCACGTTGGAAGGGCTGCCCAACAATACGGTATGGTGCGGCGCACGCGATGCGGAGGGTCGGCTCTGGTTCGGCACGAGCAACGGCCTGGCCTGCCTGGTGCGGGGCGAAGTGCAGGAGCTGCCAGTGCTGGACAGCCTGGCCGACCAACGCATCCTATCGTTGCATGTGGCCAAGGATGGCACGTTGTGGTGCGGTATGCGCGATGGTCTTGCACGCCTGGGTACCGATGGCGAACTGCAGGTGTACGATGCTGAGGACGGTGTGGTCGGGCGCTCCATTCGCAGCATCACCAGCGATGCCCAAGGGCGGCTTTGGCTGGCCTCAGAAAGTGGACTTTATCGCTTCGAGAACGGTCGCACCCAACGGTGGACCACCGACGAGGGCCTGTGCAATAACACGGTCCAGAGCCTGTGTACCGATCGCCAGGGTCGCTTGTGGATCGGCACCACCAATGGCGTGAGCTGCTGGGATGGCAAAGCGTTCAGCACGGTGCGCCTGGCGGATGATTTCGGCAGCAACTTCATCGACCTTCTGCAGATCGACGGGAACGGGCTGTTGTGGATCGGCACGAACAACGGTCTGTACCGGCTGGATACCGAAGCCTTTGGCAGGAGCCCGACCCGACCGCAGCATTTCGGCACCTCGCACGGATTGCGCAGTTTGGAGTTCAACCTCAACGCTTCCTACATGGACGAACGGGGCCGCATCTACTTTGGTAGTACTGGTGGCACCGTGCTCTATCGTCCACAAGCTGCGGACCGCACAGCTGGCGCAATTGCGCCGCAGGTGCATTTGATGGGGATCCGCTCGTTCCTGCAACGCACGGAATGGAAGGACCGTTCCAACGGGACGGACAGCGATGGCCTACCCATCGGGCTCACACTGGAATACCGCCGCAACTACCTCACCTTCGACTACATCGGCATCAGTCTGTCCGATCCCGTTGACCTGCGCTATCGCTATCGCCTCGTGGGCTACGACCAGGATTGGCTGCCCGCCACCGATGCCCGTTTCGCCAGTTACAGCAACCTGAGCCACGGTGCCTTCACCTTCGAGGTGGCAGCTTCTCTGGATGGCATCACGTGGGGCGAACCTGCGCGCTTCAGCTTCGACATCGAACGACCGTATTGGCTGCAATGGTGGTTCTTCCTGCTCTGCGCAGCAGTGGTCGGTGCCAGTGCTTACGGCATCCATCGCTATCGCCAGGCCATTCGCGAGCGGCATGAACGTACCCGCCAACTGATGCTGCGCTCCCGCATGTTGCAACTGGAACAGCAGGCGCTCAATGCCAACATGAACCGGCACTTTGTGTTCAATGCGCTGAACAGCATCCAGTACCACATCAACAAGCAGGACCGTGCCACGGCCAGTCGCTACCTCACCAGTTTCGCGAAGCTCATCCGCAAGAACCTTGACGCCAGCCAGAACGATACCACCTCACTGGCCGAGGAACTGGAGCGCTTGGAGCTATACCTGACGTTGGAGCACATGCGCTTCAAGGACAAGTTCCGCTATCGCATCGATGTGGCACACGGCGTGGACACCCTGCATGTGCAGCTACCGGCGATGATGTTGCAGCCCTATGTGGAGAACAGCATCTGGCACGGGATACTTCCCATGGACCGCCAAGGCGAGGTGGTGATCCGTGTGGAGCCTTCGGGTCCTGGCCGCGTGCGCGTGAGCATCGAAGACGACGGCGTGGGAGTGGAACACAGCCTGAAGAGCAAGGGAGCCGGCTCCTCGGACCATATCTCTCGCGGGATCGAGATCACCAAAGGACGAGCCGATGTGCTCAGGAACCTGGATATCAGCGACATACGGATCCAAGGTCCGGAACCACGCACCGCCACTGATGCCAACGACCAACCCGTGACCGGAACCCGTGTTGTGGTAGAACTACCCGCATGATCAACTTTTCACCCCACATACTTGCAAAACGCCTCGCCCCGTTGTACATTTGGTCTCACAAGCGTTGAAATAGCCGTGCGTCAACTGTTCACCATCGCCCTTTTCGCCCTGATCCTGGTCTCCTGCACCAAGGACGAGGTTGTGGCTCCTGGTGTGCCCACACAGAAAGCTGCGGTCAGTGTTGATGAGCTTTCCAAGGGCGCGGACGATGACGATACGACCGACCCTGATACGAGCGGCGGCGGCATCAGCGACGACGGTGATGACCTGAACGACGGTGAAGGGCGTCGAAAAAAGAAGAAGCCCTGAACAGTTCGGTCGACCAGTGATCAAAAGGCCCCAAGCGGGCCTTTGTCATTTCGTAGCCCAACTCTACACGCCGTTCGCGGACGAAATAGGCCCCCAACGAGGATCCTGTTCGTGGAGAATACCGGTCCCGAGGCCTCGGGACGGACCGGTGACCTTCCCGTCCACCGTACGGCGGACGGGACGCTCCAGCCAGCTGTGCCCACCAAT
>JALOLX010000214.1 GCA_025455765.1 Flavobacteriales bacterium
CAGCTGGCGGAAGCGTTCTCCGAGCTGGATGCGGACGCCCTCGCGCGCATCGTCATCGCCTATGAACCGGTGTGGGCCATCGGCACCGGGCTCACCGCCAGCCCCGAGCAGGCCCAGGAGATGCACGCGTTCATCCGCGCACAATTGCACCTTCGCATGGGTGAGGCCGCGCGTACCGTGCCCTTGCTCTACGGCGGAAGTTGCAAGCCCGACAATGCCGCCGGGCTCTTCGCGCAGCCCGACATCGATGGCGGCCTCATTGGTGGCGCAGCGCTCGATGCCGCTTCCTTCAACACCTTGATCTCCATCGCCGGTAACGCCGGTCGCTAACGCATCCGTGCTGTGCCCTACACCGAAGTGACCTTCCTCATCGAGCCGGTGGATCCCTGGCGCGATCTGCTCATGACCGAACTGGCCGACATCGGCTACGACAGCTTCGAGGAAGGGCCGGACAACCCCAAGGGTGGCGGCGAACTGAAGGGCTATGTGCGCAGCGATCGCTTCGATGCCAAGGCCCTGCGTCAGCTGCTCAGCCTGCGCGACCCGCATGTGCAGGTGACCTGGCAGGAGCGCGAGATCGCCGACCGCAACTGGAACGCCGAGTGGGAGAGCAGCTTCCAACCCGTGGAGGTGGGGCGCTCAGTCCGCATACGTGCCGATTTCCATGCCCCAGCGGAAGGCTTCATGCACGAGCTGGTCATCACCCCGCGCATGGCCTTCGGCACGGGTCACCATGCCACCACGCGCATGATGGTGCAGGCCATGCTCGATCTTGATCTGCGCGACAAGGACGTCTGCGATCTGGGGTGTGGAACAGGGGTGCTCGCCATCCTTGCTGAACGCATGGGCGCCCGGCACTGCGACGCCTTCGATATCGATCCCGGTGCGGTGGACAATGCCATCGACAACGTGGCCCGCAACGGTTGCAGCCGCATCCACTGTGCCGTGGGTGTGGCCGATGCGTTGGAAGGCCGACAGTACGACCTCATCCTCGCCAACATCGAACGCAACGTGTTGTTGGATGCAATGCCCATCCTCAGTGCGGCGATGCGTCCGGGGGCGGCCTTGTTCCTCAGTGGCTTTGTGGTCACGGACCGCCACATGCTGGCCCAACGCGCACGGGAACATGGCCTGGAGCTTGCAGAACGGCTCGACGAAGGCGATTGGGCCTTGCTCGGTTGCCGCCAACCCCTCAACAGCACGCAGGGATGATCACCATGCCACGCTTCACCTCGTTGCTATCGGCCATTGCGCTGGTGTTGGCGCTGTTCGGCCCTTGTGCTGTCTTGGCGCAGACCAAGCCCTTCTCCAGCGATCAAGCGCTCTTTCTGGAAGAGATGACCGCCTTCCTGGAAGCGGCGGACAAGAAGGAGGCGCGCGGGTTCATGACCGAAGTATTCGCGCCGGTGTGGCAGGGTACCTTCTATACCGAGGCACAGCGTGTGCGGGTGGTGGAAGTGGCCAACTTCATGTTGAAGAAGCGCTTCGAGGCCTTCCCCTCGTTCCGTGATTACCTCGCCTCGGTGGCCGCCTTCCCCAGCGGTGGTCGCAGTGGCGCCGAGTTCGATGCGTGGATGAAGGGCATGAACGAACTGGTGCAAGGCGGACGCAAGCAGAACGTTTCCAGCTTCATCAGCACCTGCGCGGGACTGTTCAAGGACAACACGTTGCTCGCCTCACCCAGCACCACCTGGAGGGCACGATCGGGGCGCTTCACCTTCGCCTTCGACTCCGTGCCCTTGGTCCGCTTCGACCGCACCGATCTGGTGTGCAGTGCCAAGGGCGACAGCTCGGTGATCCTCGGCACCACCGGGGTGTTCGTGCCCACCACAGGCACCTGGCGCGGGGTGGGGGGGAAGATCACCTGGGAACGTGCAGGCCTCAAGCCCACGGCCACCTTCGCCGAGTGGGACCATCCCTACACGCTCCGTATGAAAGGTTCGGCCTTTGAAGTGGATTCGGTCCAGTTCAATGATCCCTACTTCACCCGCACGCTCTTCGGTAAGGTCAGTGATAAGGTGCTGGCCAACGTGGATGCGGAGAGCGCCAGCTATCCACGGTTCGAGAGCTACGACAAGCGCATGGCCATCCGCGACATCGTGGACGGCATCGATTTCGAAGGCGGCTTCTCCTTGCAAGGCGCCAAGCTCGTTGGTTATGGCACCAAGGAACAGCCGGCCTTCCTTACGTTCTATCGCGACAAGCGGCCGTTCATCATTGCCCGCGGCCTGCGCTTCTCTATCGAGCCTGAGCGCATCACCACGGACGATGCGGCGGTGAACGTGCGGCTGGAGAACGACTCGCTCTACCACCCCAGTGTGAGCCTGCGCTTCCTACGCGAGAAGCGTGTGCTGAGCCTGATCAAGAAAGAGGAGGGCCTCAGCAAGGCGCCGTTCTACAACACGTACCATCAGATGGACATGTACTTCGAGGTGCTCACCTGGAAACAGGGCGACCCCGTGGTGCAGATGGGCAACCTGCCGGGCAGTACCCTCACCCGTGCCAGCTTCGAGAGCTTCAGCTACTTCAAGGAGAAGCGCTACATGGCCTTGCTCGGCATCGATGCGGTCCATCCGTTGGTGCGCCTCAACGACTTCAGCAAGCAGAACGAAGGACATTTCTACGCACAGGAGTTCGCCGTCTTCAGCCGCATGCAGAAGGAAGAGGTGATCCCTTTGCTGATCGACATGGCCAACAAGGGCTACCTCGATTACGATCCCGAGACCGAATGGGTGGACGTGCGTCCGCGGCTTCGCCAACACATCTTGAACAGCGCAGGCAAGCAGGACTATGATGTGCTGCAGTTCAACTCCAACGTGGACGATGGGGTGAATGCCACGCTCAACCTCCTCAACTACGACCTCGCTATGAAGGGTGTCGCGCGCATCCAGATGAGCGACTCACAGGACGTGCGCATCTTCCCTGCACAGAAGGAAGTGATCATCAAGAAGGGGCGTGACTTCACCTTCGGCGGACAAGTGCAGGCGGGTAAGCTCACCTTCCACGGCAAGGAATACTACTTCCACTACGACAACTTCACCGTGGACCTGCTCAACGTGGATTCCGTCAGCTTCATGGCGGACAGCTTCGAGAAGAATGAGGAAGGCCGAACCACGTTGGTGAAGGTGAAGAACGTACTGGAGCAGGTCACGGGTACCCTGGAGATCGACGCGCCCAGCAACAAAGGTGGGCGCCACCAGAAGGACTATCCGAGCTATCCGAAGTTCAACAGCACCCGGGAAAGCTTCGTCTTCTACGACAAAGGCAACATCCAACGCGGTGTGTACAAGCGCGACCGCTTCTACTACCGCAGCGATCCCTTCCAGCTCGACTCGTTGGACAACTTCACCAACAAGGGACTCTACTTCAGTGGCACGCTGGTCTCCGCTGGCATCTTCCCGGACATCAAGGAGCCGTTGCGTCTACAACCCGACTATGCGCTGGGCTTCGAGCGCAGCACAGGCGACGAAGGCACACCGCTCTACGGTCGCAAGGCCACCTTCACCAGTACCGTCAAGCTCAACAACCGCGGCCTGCAGGGTGAAGGCGAGCTGAGCTACCTCACCACCACGCTGCGGTCCAAGGCACTGGTCTTCACTCCGGACAGCACCTTGGGCAAGGCCGATACGCTCTTCAACCGCAAGACCACCACACCGGCCAAGGTGCCCGAGGTGCAGGCAGCCGAGGTCTTTGTCCGACTGGAGCCCGCACGCGATGTGCTGCGCACCGAGAAGCTGCGCAAGCCGCTGGTGATGTATGGCGATCAGGCCGTGCTGCATGGGGCCACCGACCTCACACCGAAGGGCATGACCGGCAATGGCCTCATCGACTTCCGCAACGCCACGCTGCGCTCCGATCTCTTCGCCTTCGAGACCATGCAGTTGCATGCGGACACCTCGGACTT
>JALOLX010000215.1 GCA_025455765.1 Flavobacteriales bacterium
GCCGCCCAGCTCGGTTACGCCAAGGTGAGCGAAATGAAGCTGGCGGTGGCTTCCCGCATCCGCGACTACGTGGCCGGCGGTGGCTACCTCTTCACGATGTGCTCGGGCACGGACAGCTACGACATCGCACTGGCGGCCGAAGGGGTGGACATCTGCACCGCAGAGTTCGACCATGACCCGATCGATCCGCAGGCGCAGCAGAAGATCGACTTCGCACGCGGCTTCGCCTTCAAGGATTACCGCCTGGTGGTGGATCCGAACGTGTATGAGTTCAGCGACATCGATGCCACGGACATCCACAGCCGCATCGGCCAGACGCGCGACTTCTTCACCCTCTTCGACTTCAGCGCCAAATGGGACCTGGTGCCCAGCATGCTGTGCCAGAGCCATGAGCAGGTGGTGCGCGGATTCATGGGTCAGACCACGGCCTTCCGCAAGGGCCTGGTGAAGCCGGGGGTGACCGTGATGGGCGAGAACAAGGCCCAGGGCACGGTGAAGTACATCCACGGCGAGTTCGGATTGGGCCAATGGACCTACTACGGTGGGCATGATCCGGAGGACTACCAGCACATGGTGGGCGACCCGCCCACGGACCTTGCGCTGCATCCCAATTCGGCCGGCTATCGGCTCATTCTGAACAACATCCTCTTCCCAGCGGCGCGCAAGAAGAAGCAGAAGACCTGAGCCGTTCTGCGCATTCCTTCGCCACCCGCTACCTTCGCACTCCCAACGTACGTTGCATGGACCTCAGCAAGATCATCGCCGTAGCCGGTAAGTCCGGTCTGTTCCGCGTCATCGCACAAAGCCGTCAGGCCCTCATCGTGGAATCCCTCGAGGATGGCAAGCGCCAGCCCGTTCCTTCCAGTGTGCGGGTGAGCTCGCTCCAGGAGATCAGCATGTTCACCACCGGTGATGATGCGCCGCTGACGCAGGTGCTGGAGAAGCTGCACGCTGTGCAACAGGGCAAGAACGACCTGGACCCCAAGGCCGAGGAAAAGGTGTTGTGGGAGAAGCTCGGTGAGGCCCTTCCCGACCACGATCGCGACCGGATCTATCCGAGCGATGTGCGCAAGCTGTTCACCTGGTACGGACTGCTGCTGAAGAGCGGCGAATTCGACCGGAAGGAGGAGCCCAAGGCTGCTGAGAAGAAAGAGGAGGAGGGCGGCAAGGCCCCGAAGAAGGCCGCTGCCAAGGCCGGAGCCGCCAAGCCCGCCAAGGCTGATAAAGCCGCCGCACCCAAGGGTGGAACGGCCAGCAAGCCGAAGGCCACCACGATGCGCAAGAGCGCACAGCGCGGCAGCTAGGGCGCCGGGTTGAACCTGACGACCGTTCCGAACGTTCAAGATCCCAAGGGTGGTTGACGCTGATCAGCGCAGCCGCCCTTGTTGCTGCTAACTTGCGACCTGTATCGCTGGTCCACCATGGGTAAACATTCCGCTCTGTTCCTCCGTACGCTCGCCCTCACGGCAGCCCTTGCCGTGGTCGCTCTCTTCGTGGCTTGGCGCGAAGGCCGTGTGCCACATGCCAAGGCCCACCACACCCCCGAGGAGCTGGCAGCCTTTCGCGGAGCGCGCAACGCCACGGACCTGCCTCTTGCGGTGAACGAGTACTTCATGGCCAGCGGCCGATGCTACGGCTGCCACGGTCCAGATCTGGTGAACAACTACTCCATGGTGGATGCCAACGGGGTGGATGTGAACGTATCCGATGATTGGCGCAGCACCATGATGGCCAACTCGGCCAAGGACCCGTTCTGGCGCGCCAAGGTGAGCCATGAGGTGGCCGTGAACCCCGCGCACCAAGTGGGGCTGGAGGACAAGTGTACCAGCTGCCACGCGCCCATGGGCAAGTTCGACAAGCTCTACACCGAAGGTACGCCCTACGGCATCGCCGACCTGATCCATGATTCGGTGGCCTTGGACGGTGTATCGTGCCTGGCCTGCCACATGCAGAAAGAAGAGGGCATCGGTCTGGAGTTCTCCGGTACCCTGCACTTCGACACCAACAACGTGCTTTTCGGGCCGTACGGTAATGTGTTCGGTTCGCCGATGACCTCCTTCGTGGGCTACGAACCCTTGTTCGGTGCGCACATCACCAGCGCGGAGCTCTGCGCCGGTTGCCACACGCTGATCACGGAGACCGCCGATCTCGAGGGCAACCTGACCGGTGATCAGTTCGTGGAGCAGGCCACCTACCACGAGTGGGTGAACTCGGCCTATGACACCGATGCCAACCCCGAAGGCGGCATCAGCTGCCAGGCCTGTCACGCGCCGCGCATCGACGATGCTGTGGTGATCTCTGCCAATTACCTCTTCCTGCAAGGGCGCACACCGTACGGGCTGCACCACTTCGCTGGCGCCAATACCTTCATGCTCGGGTTGCTGCGGGACAACATCGAAGCGCTCGGCATCACCGCCACGCCTACGCAGTTCGACAGCACCATTGCCCGCGCGGACCGCATGCTGAAGCAGAACACGCTGCTGCTGGATGCCCAGGTGACCGCCCGCGACCTGGATACGGCTGCCATAGAAGTGAAGCTTACCAACCTGGCCGGGCACAAGTTCCCTTCCGGCTATCCCGCCCGCCGTGCCTTTGTGGAGCTGATGGTACAGAACGCCATGGGCGATACGCTCTTCCACAGTGGTGGATGGAACGCGGACTACGAGGTGAACGGACATGATCCTGCGTGGGAGCCGCATTACGATGTGATCCGCAGCGAGGACCAGGCCCAGATCTACGAGATGGTGATGGGTGATGTGAACGGCAACTGGACCACCGTGCTGGAGCGGGCGAAGACGCCCTTGAAGGACAACCGCCTGACGCCGCTCGGATTCACCACCAGCCACCCCTCATACGACACCACGGTGATCGCCAATGTGTCGGAGAGCGATGTGGACTTCAACCGCGACGCCAATGGGTTGGAGGGCAGCGGCAGTGACGTGGTGCATTACCGCGTGCCGATGAACAGTTACGCTGGCCAGATCAACGTGACGGCCCGCGTGTGGTACCAAAGCGCACCGCCGCGCTACATGACCGAGATGTTCGCGTTCGACACCCCGGAGATCAACACCTTCAGGGCCATGTATGAAGCGGCCGGACCAGCGCCGGTACTGGTGAAGGAGGCGACCACCAACGACATGACCGTGGCGGTGGACAACATCCGCGAACTGGGTGTGCGCATCTTCCCGAATCCGGTTGCGGATGGTCTGCTGCGCATTGATGGCATCAATGACCGTGTGCGCAGCATTGAGGTGTACACGATCGGTGGCCAGTTGGTAAGCAGCATCGTGCCAGCAGGTCGTCGGCAGTGGCAGGTGGCCTTGCCGCAGCGCCAGGCCACGTACCTGGTGGTGATGGACACCCCTTCAGGTCGGGTTGTGGAGCGCGTGGTGGCGTATTGATCGGCCCTTCGTCCAGCGGTCCGCTGCGTATCTTTGAGAGCATGAAGCGGAACCTCGTGTTCGCCCTGCTGTTGGGCGCTGTACCATGCGCGCAGGCGCAGCATCCGGTGATCCAAGGCATCCTCGATGCGGTGCAGATCGATTCCATGCTCCATTATGTGAACGAGCTCTCGGGTGAAGTGCCGGTGAACCTCTCAGGCGGGCCGGTGACCATCGTGAGCCGTCACTCCAACAACGCGGGCAACATCCTGGCACAGGAGTACCTCACGGGTAAGCTGCAGCAGTTCGGCTATACCGTGCAGGTGCAGACCTTCAGCGCCACGGGCAAGAACCTGTTGGTGACCAAGCCCGGCACCCTGTTCCCCAATGAATACGTGGTGTTCTGTGCGCACTACGATGCCATGCCGGCGGGGATCCTTGCGGCACCTGCAGCCGACGATGACGGCAGTGGTGTGGCTGCCGTGCTGGAACTGGCGCGCCTGGTCCAGGACATTCCCTTCGA